>QIAW01000380.1:10105-13386 GCA_003225655.1 Acidobacteriota bacterium | reverse complement strand
TGAACAGGTTTTATAGGGGTAGGGTCTTCTGCTTTTTCAATATTGCATCGATATGGTTCTGGATTTCGGCCGGCTCTGATGAGATTTTCAAAGCTTCATGATATGCGGCGAGCGCCTCCGCCAGCCGGTTCTCCCGTTCCAACGCCTGTCCCAGGTAGAAATAAGCTGGACTCGTGGGAATAATTTCCAACGAGCGGGAAAGATTCGCAATTGCCCCATTCAGGTCGCCTTCCAGATATAAATGTACGCCTAAATTCAAATATGCCTTGTATTGCATGGCATCGAGTTGGATAGCTTCACGATAATGTGCCTTGGATTCTGCCATGTCTCCTAGTTGTGAATAGATGGCCGCCATTTGAACATGCGTATTGGCCGCAACTGTTTTGCTTTGCGTGTAGAGCAACACCAGCCGGAACTCCCGCAGGGCCCCTTCTCGATCGCCTTGATAAAGGTGGTACGCAGCAAGATTGAAATGGGCCATCTCGTCTTTGGGTTTAATCGCCAAAGCGGAGTAGAAATGATAGGCGGCTTCATCGAGCCTGCCTGTTTCTGCAAGGGATGAACCCAAAGAAACGTGTGCCGTAGCGTTGTTCGCCGTCACCTCCAATGCATGAGAAAACAGAGCAATGCTATCCTGCCAGTAGCCGAGTTGAACGCGTGTGGTCCACGTGAGAGCCAGCAGTAAACCGAAGAACAATCCCGCTAATAAATATTTTGAAATTTGGGTAACTGGCAGCCACTCTGAGATGCCCCAGATAATCATCACAAAAAGGCCTATCAGGGGAATATAAGCGTAGCGGTCCGCCATGGCTTGGTTGCCAATTTGAACGAGTCCTATTACGGGGACGAGCGTTCCCAGATAGAAAAACCATCCTACCCGCAAGTAACGCTGTTCTTTGAACCGTAACACCGCCCAGGTCACTAAGATCAGCAGGACGGCAGCAAGCGCAATCTTCCAGGCTGCAGAAGAGCTGCCCGGATGAGGATAAAAGATGGCCAGTTTAGAAGGCCAAAATGTCTTATAAATATAGCCGGCATAAGCAAGCAGGGCATTTTCGAGACGAACTGCAAATGGGTAGCTGGTGGACGATTTTACCGCTCCTCCGGATTTCTGGGCGACTACAGTGATGATTGCACTTGCAACGGATAGCGCTATCAAGGGAGCTTTTTCAAGAACAAGCGCAAAGAAGTTCCTTGATTGAGGGTTCAGGGCCTGGTCTTGGGCAAGTCTCATCCGGCGTAGCGGCCAGTAATCCAGCAACAGGAACACAAACGGTAAGGTCACAACCATAGGCTTTGCCATCAATCCCAGGACAAATAATCCGGCCACCACAAGATAACGTTTCCAGTTGGGATTCAATACGTACCATCCATACGCCAGAATGGCCAAGAGCCAGAACGTTGTGCTTAACATATTTTTCAGCTCTGAGACCCATGCTACGGATTCGACATTAAGTGGATGAACGGCAAACAGAGAAGCAACCATGAAGCTACGCAACAGAAAACCCGTACCCCGATAAAGCATAAGGAATAAGAACGCTGCATTAACCATGTGCAAGAAGAGGTTCGCCAAATGATATTCCGCGGGGTCAGCCTTCGAGAATTGACTGATCAACATATAGGATAGCCATGTCAGCGGATGCCAATTGGAGAAATATGTAGTGCTGAATGCCCATATTACATTTCCCCAGCTTAGACCGGCGAGCACGCGGGGGTTGCCGCTGACATAGACACCATCGTCGTAATTAATGAACTTATGATGGATAACAGGTTCGTAAAGAACTAAAGTTGCGGCGACGAGAGTTATGAGAGCCAGAGCAAGAAGCATACTTTTCTTCTGCATAGGGTTTTTCTGCATAAAAATCATCAGTTACATGTCACGCAGGCGCGTTCCAAGCACGCTGTTATTCCGGAAAAGTCCTTGATGATGACTAGGTTTACAAGTTTATATTAGCGCAATGAATCCACATCTCCTTTTTTGAAATCGAAGTAAGCAGAATGTAATCTCGCCAGGCACATCGGCCAATAAGATCCGGTCCTGTGAAAGTTTGGAGATGGTTACTGGGACATCTGCAATTGATTTTAAAGCGGAACTAAGCTTCTTCTCTTAGACTTGATGCAGCAGAAGCTGGGGCTCGGAACACGCACTGACAACCGGGCATTCACATTTCTGGAAAATGCTATCATAACAGTCAAAATTTCAAGCGCGAGAATTGCATCTAGCTAGGGACTATTTTTCAATTTGGACTCGTAAACTGCTAGTACTCACTATGCCGTCTGGAAATGTCTTGGCCGATATCCTTAATTTGTCGAAGCGCCCTCTCATCCGCTGTCTTGCAGTTGTTGTCTTATTAACCTTCTCAACCCAAATTGCGCCGTTAAGCTTTGCAGTGTTAGATCCCGATTTATGGTGGCACCTGCGGGACGGAAACTCAATCATCGCCCACCATGCGGTTCCCCACCAAGCAGTATTTTCGCAGTATGCGAATCTTCCCTGGGTGGCTTACAGTTGGGGATTCGAAGTGGTACTGTCGTGCTTTTACCATTGGTTTGGATTGATGGGGTTAGTAAGCTTGCGCGCGGGGCTGGAAGCGGTCATTACCAGTATCCTCTTCCTGATTCTTTGGCGGGGACTCGATAATTTCTGGCAGGCGTGGGTTCTGACGGCAGCCGGAATGTTGGCAATTCACCACTGTCTTGGATTGCAGCCCATGCTGTCTTCAATTCTCATGTTCACGGTCGAAATAGGATTAATTTGGGAGGCAAGGCGCAGGAAAAGCCCGCGCCTGCTGTTCCTGCTGCCGGTATTGTTTCTCATCTGGGCCAACTTGCACATACAGTTTATTTATGGGTTGTCCATTCTAATGCTGCTGGCGGCCACCAGTCTGTTTCTGTCTATTCTCCCGAAGGCATTCGGGTTTTCGTCGGAACCAAAACAAGACCTGCCTCTTCAACAGTTACTGCTCGTGTGCGGATTCTCGGTGCTCGCAACCTTAGTAGGCCCATACTCGTGGCGGCTTTATGCTGTGGTTCTCAGCTACATGAGGAGTTCTGTGCCGTACAACATGATCATTGAATTGAAAGCGTTGAGCTTTCGAAGTCCTGGACATTATGTTCTGCTGCTGCTGATTGCCGGGGCTTTCTTCGCACTCGGTTGGCGGCGTTCTCGCGACTTCTTCCAACTGGCGCTTTTGGTTGTTTGTACCATCATTGCATTTCGCATGATGCGGGATTCCTGGTTTGCGTGTGTGCCCGCTCTGGCTATCATCGCTGACCGGCAA
>QIAW01000380.1:0-9831 GCA_003225655.1 Acidobacteriota bacterium | reverse complement strand
CGCTCTGGCTATCATCGCTGACCGGCAACCGTGGACCACTCGCCAACAGGTAATATCTCCAGTTCAGGTGCTGGCCATGGCAACTGTGCCTATTGTAGCCACCGTTCTAGTATTCATGCTTGTAGCATGGGATTCCAAGATTGACAACCGTTCGCTGGAGCGAGTGGTTGCTGCATCCTTTCCAGTCGGGGCTTGCGATTTTATCCGCGCCCGGTCTCTCCCCGGGCCAATCTACAACGACATTGGTTGGGGAGGCTTTATTATCTGGAGCTTGCCCGATTATCCCGTAGCAATTGATGGCCGGACCGACCTCTATGGGGATGCGATTCTGTACAGGTACTACAGGGAGCAGCAAGGACCGCTGGACTGGAAAAGCGATCCGTACTTGAACGCTGCGAAGCTAGTGTTGCTGAATTCGCAAAGCGGGCTTGCGATGCGAATGCAGGAAGATCCGCATTTTCGGGTCGTCTATGACGATCCCATCGCGATTGTCTTTATAAGAAATGATGCCGGAGTACTTCCCGATGCTCCGGTGTCGCACCAGTGCCCGATGCTCCGGTGTCGCACCAGTGAAGGATTAGTTGAGAGATGCCATAATCGCAATATGGATGAAGATTTCAGCAGGCCAATAGATCGCGCGAAATCTTGAGCTTGTCGAGATTACCGAGCACGGTTACCGCGATGCGATCCGGCTGGAAGTACTCACGCGCAAGCGACTGCAGGTCGTTGGCAGTCACCGCTTCGATGCGCTCTATGATTTCATCGAGGCCAACAAAACGTTCGAAGTACATCTCCTGCCGGGCCAGATTCGACATGCGCGAGGTGGAAGACTCCAGGCTCAACATCAGATTGCCCTTAAGCTGGTCTTTCGCGCGGCAGAGCTCATCTTCCGGGACCCCATTTTCTTTGAGGCTGCGGAACTCGCTGACCACCGATTCAACCACTTTGGGCGCCGACTCCCGGGAGGTTCCGGCATATACGGAAAGGCAGCCTGTGTCACGGTAGGGATTCAGTTCGCTGAAAATCGCATAGACCAGGCCTTGGCGCTCACGCACGTTCTGAAAGAGCCGTGAACTCATGCCGCCGCCCAGCAGGGTGTTGAGGAGGTAGGCGCTGTAGCGGCGCTCGTGAGAGATAGGATGAGAGGCAACCCCCAGGCAAATCTGCACCTGCTCCAGGGCTTTCTTATTACGCATGATAATGCGCGCCTGCACTTGGGGTGGAGTATCGTGCAACCCATTCTTTCCCGGCTTAAAGTTCTGGAAACGCTCGCTAATCAGCTCCACAAAGCGCTTGGAATCAAGGTTCCCTGCAGCAGCAATGATGATGTTTTCAGGGTGGATGTGCTTACGATAGTAATTCTGCAACAAATCCTGATCGAAGGCGCGGACCGTTTCCTTGGTCCCCAAAATCGGTTTGCCCAGAGGATGATCTTTCCAGAAATTCTGGGTAAAGATTTCATGGACGAGGTAATCGGGATTGTCCTCATCCATCTTGATCTCTTCCAGAATCACACCCCGCTCGCGGGTAATGTCATTGACGGCAAGAACGGGGTTCAGCACAAGATCGCTGAGCACGTCCAGCGCGATAGGCATATGCTGGTCGAGAACTTTGACGTTGAAGCAAATGCACTCTTTGGCGGTAAAGGCATCCATGTTGCCACCAATGGAGTCTACCTGCCGGGCAATCTGTTCCGCGCTGCGGTTCTGGGTCCCCTTAAAGACCATGTGCTCCAGAAAATGCGAAACCCCATTGGCCTCAGGCTCCTCGTGGCGCGACCCGGTCCGCACCCAGATTCCGATCGACACCGAACGGATGTGCGTCATGGATTCGCTCAGAACAGTCAATCCGTTGGGCAAGATTTCTCGATGAATATTGCGCGGCTCGTCTACCATTCGCTGCCTGCTCTCATTGCGTGCTCTTCCCCACTCCTGCTCAACCTACATCAGCTACAGGTTTGCATTGTAAAAACTGTTTAAGAGATTCCGGGGGTAAGAACCATCTACAATAATTATAGACAGATATATAGATGCATGGGTCAGCAGCTAAAATTCGCTTTATTGGGCCTTTCTTTTCAAGAACTTACAGGTATTGCGGGGAGTCTTGGCCAGCCCTCATATCGCGCCCGCCAGCTCTATCAGGCTATTTATCGCCAGCGGCGGTGGGATCTTCAGACAGTGTCTACCCTCCCCCTGGAGTTCCGCAATCAGCTCGCGCAACAGGGTTACGGCATCGGCTTGCCTGAAATTGAAAAGAAATTCTCTTCCAGCGATGGCACCATCCGCTATCTGATTGCCTTTACCGACGGCCGAAGTGTCGAAACGGTGTGGATGCCGGAAGGCGACGGCGGAGAGGCTGGGGACGGATCAGAAGCCGACCCTGAGGTACCAAGCGAACCAGCGTTGCCACGGAATCAGAGAGGCGGCTGGCAGCAGGGCAAATTCCAGCGGGCAACAATCTGCATTTCCAGCCAGGCAGGCTGCGCGGTGAATTGCCAATTTTGCATGACGGCCCTACTGGGGTTGGAACGCAACCTGACGGCGGGTGAAATTGTCGGACAGGTTCTTACCGTGCTAAACGACCGGCAAGTCAGCGTTGACCGTGAGCGCGTCAACCTGGTCTTCATGGGACAAGGGGAACCATTCCTCAATTATGAGAACTTCATGCAGGCGGTCCGCCTGCTGAGCGATGCCGAGGGAGTAGGCGTTCCCGTTTCGCGGATGACGGTCTCCACTTCCGGCATTGTTCCTCGTATTCACGACTTCGGGAAAGAACCGATCCGGCCTAAGCTGGCCATCTCTCTGAATGCTTCCAATGACGCCGTGCGCACCGGTATTATGCCCCTCAATAAAAAGTGGGATTTGGAGACGTTGCTGGCCGCCGCTCGGGAATTTCCTCTGCGCAGCCGCGAGCGGCTGACCTTTGAATACGTATTGCTGGATGGAGTCAATGACGAGCCCCAGCACGCCCGTGAGGTGGTGGAATTGATTCGCGGCGTCCGCGCCAAGGTGAACCTGATCGCTCTGAATCCCGGCCCTGAGATCGATTTCAAGACTCCCCAGGAGTCACGTGTGCTCGCCTTCCAGAAAGTCCTTAGGGACGCCGGAATTCCAGCCTACATCCGCAGACCGCGAGGGCGCGATATCTATGCTGCTTGTGGCCAGCTCAAACGCACGGTGTAGCGTTCTTCCCGCGTTAATCATGCGGATCCTTAAATTTATTGAGGCTGGTAACACAGCAAGCGGAGTTGCGGAGATTTCATCGTGCTGGCCGCCCCAAAATTTGCAGTAAATTACTGTAGTCATCTGTCCACAACTGCAGACTTGGGCGCATATGGATGGGGCTGGCAGCCTGAGCTATGGGCGGCAATGAGAGTACCGCACGACTGCGCGAGAGTAGTACCCATTTACTAGCGATAACGAGGTCCTCCGGCAGCGTGGTATTCATTAAACCGGGGGACGAAATATAGACGGCATTCAGGCCAAAGTGCTCAGCTTCTGCTGCGATGACCGGGGGTAGGTCCAATACCCGATTACTTACATGTACGGCGATAATCGAGTCTTCATCATGAAGATGTTTCAAATAAAGCTCGAACGCCTCTCGGGTCAGCAGGTGAATCGGGATTGAATCGCCATTAAATGCATCGATGACTAAAATGTCGTAGCGCTGTGGTTGGCCATTGGCAAGTTCGCGTTCAAGTGAGATTCGCGCGTCGCCTTCCACAATTTCGACGTGAGCCTGACTGTCTGACATAAATGAGAAATAACCGTATTTTCCAGAGGCCACGCGAATAATTTCAGGATTAATTTCATAGAACCGGAAAATGTCTCCTTGCTGACCGTAAGTTGCAATTGTCCCGGCTCCCAAGCCAACAACCCCCACCCTAAGCGCCCACGGTGCAGCAGCGGCGTTTTGCCGTCGTGGATAATTCAGGAGGGTTAGCCCGACCCCGCTATTTTTGGAGTAGTAGGTAGTGGGGTAATTGCGCGCACTGGGCGCAATCAACTGTACACCGTGACATATCGTCCCATGCATCAGCGTGTAATAGTCAAAGTCTGGGACGGCAGCATTTATCTTTTCAATATAAAGTACGCCATAGAAATTACGATGGGCCCAGTTTGCGTGGCGGTATTGTGATGTAGCAAGCCTGGTCAGTGCGTAAGCCGCAGCCATGGTTGCTATCAGCAAGCAGCAGGAAGCCAACACCGGCCGGTAGATTGCAGGTTTTCCTTCAAAGCTGCTCTTGGAACGGAAGGCCAGCCCCGCGCAGATGAGTCCAAGTATCGCCAACCCGTTAAAACGCCAATCCGAAAAGAAGCCCGTAGCGGTACCATGCGTGTGGCTCAGCCAGAGTTCCACTGTCCAGAAAGTCCATACAATCAAGGCCAACAGAATAAAGGGATTGTTCCTGTGCACCCACGAGGACTTGTCTTGTATCGCTATTATGGCCATGACAATCGCGCAAAGAGCGATGCCAAGATGCATCTCCCAATATCCTTTGAAAAAAAGAGGTGCGATTAGATTCACGAAAACGCTTCCTAACGCTCCTCCTAAGGCAATCATGAGATAAAAAGATGTGAGATAAGCCGGATGCGGACGCCGCCTGTACAATTCGCCGTGGCAGAAAAGACAACAGGCAAAAAGGACCCCTAAAAATACCGCAATGAACGTCCCTAACCGAACCCAACTGTTGTGATAGATCACAATGGACAGCAGTGTTGCTGCTAATAGAAAAAAATGGAACAGCCCTGGACGATACCAGCGCGGGTGATCGAAGCACACCATGAATGAGACAAGATATACGGCCAGCGGTAACACCCACAAGAATGGAATGGGGGCTACATCCTGAGTGATAAAGCCTGTGGTCGCCACCAGCATCAAGGACCCCATCGCGGCCAGAAAAACCCATAAAAGCCTCCGAGTGTTGCTGGGCGGCGCTGGTACATCCACGTCAGTTGTTGGGTCGCTCTGTTCTGCGGCGCGTGAAATGGTGTTGGCGGCTATTCTTGTGCAACCGGCGGCAGCGATGACGTAAACAAGATATCCCAACGACCATAGCCAGGCTTGGGAGCGCAATCGTAACAACGGCTCCAGAACTACCGGGTAACTCAATAATCCCAGCAATGACCCAGCATTGGAAAGTACATACAACCGATAAGGAGACCGGCCAGGAGATATGCAGGCAAGCCAACGCTGCATGAGAGGTCCTGTGGTGGCCAATAGCAGTCCCGGCAATCCCACACTGACCAGCAGCAAACGTAAAACGAGCCAAACGGCGATTTTGCCGCCTATCGGCTTCCATGAATCTCCTGGAGTTATAGGAGAAGGCCACAGCAGTGCCGTTAGAGCCAAAGCGGCAAGCGAAATCAGCAACAATGCCGTGTGTGCTTTAGTCTGAGATCGTGGCGCCAAACGGCCTGCACTGCCATGCACGTACGCATAACCGGCCAGCAAGATAATCTGGAAAAAAAGTAAACAGGTGGTCCACACCCCAACCGCCCCTCCAAACCATGGGAGGAGATATTTGCCAACCAATAGCTGAACACTGAAAAGAAGAAAGGCGCCCAGCGTGATGGTAAAAGCAAATAAAAAGTGTGCGACAGTCGTGGTGCTCTTATGCTTGATCGGCTCAGGCACGTTTGGGGCTTCGCTCCCGAGGCTGGAGATGACTTCCCTCATATTGAAGTTTTGCGGCTATCGTAGCATAGGTAACGTTTGTACATGGGTGTTCTGCCAACTATTCCCTTAACTGGCTCACATCTCATGCTCTGATATTTTCATCTGAATTTGCATGTTGCTGTCGAAATCCAGGGTTAACAGACAATTCGACAAAGCCTTGTCGAAGACGCTGCTCCCGGGAATACTGATCCTTATTTTTGCGCTTATCGGTTGCGCCAATCCCGTCAAGAAATTCAAGAACGCCGAGAAGCTGCAACACTCGGGGCAATGTCTACCCGCGCTTGAACAATATGCGCGCCTGCTGGAAAAAATCCCTTCCAGCGAGCCCGGAGTGCTGTCGTTGATTCAGCTTCGCATGGGCGAATGTCTGTGGAGCTTGGATCGCCCTCAGGAAGCCTATGCCGCACTGCAAGAATCGCTGCGCAACAATGCCGCCAATATGCCAGCTCATCTGCGACTGGCGGAATTGCTGCTGGCGGGGGCGGATACCGCCGGCGCGGCAGAACAAGCCAAGCTGGTCTTGCAAGGCGACCCCAACAACGTGGAGGCGCTTTCGATCCTGGGAACGGCGTTGATCGATACCGGCAACTCGACGCGAGCCAAACTGGTTTTAGTACGCGTGCTTGAACTCAATCCTGGACAGGTCAACTCCGCCCTGACTCTTGCAGAGTTGTATGCGCGCGAAGACCAGCCGGATGCGGCTCGAAAAGTGCTGCACCAGGTTGCCAGCTTGCAGCCTCAGGATCCGCGACCTTGGCTGGCTCTTGCCCGGCTGGAAGAAATTCTGGGAAATGCCTCCGGCGCTGAGAATAATTACCGGCAGGCAGTAAGGGTACAGGATTCGAGCGAGACTGAACTTCGCCTCGCCCAATTTCTTGCCCGTGAGGCGCAGCTCAAAGAAACCGAAGATATCTTGCGCCGGCTGGACTCCCGCACTTCGGAAGTCTCGGTGACCTTGCCCGATTTTGATCTGGCTGCCGGACGCACGGCTCCGGCAGCGGCGCTCTATAGCCGTATTCTGGGCGCGCCCGCTCCCCCGGTGCAGGAGAAGATTCCCACTCGACTCTCCCGCAGTTCGGTTGCCGCCAGGCTGATTGAAACCGAACTGCAGCTTGCTGCGCAGCAAAAGCGCGCGGACGATCTGGCCTCTGCTGTGACCCTCGCCCATGCCAGGGCACATCTGAGGCAATTCCGTGGCTACTTTGACCCGGCGACGGCGGCCGCCCTGGCTGCAGAAGTTTCGTTTGCAGCCGAAAATCTCGCTACCGCGGAGCAACAGGCGCAGCAAGCGATTGCTCTGGCTCCCGGTTCGGCGCCGGCCCACTATGTTTTGGGGCTCATTCGCCAGCGCAACGGACTACCCGATCTGGCCAAGGCCGAGTGGCAGGCGGCCCTGCAGGCAGCTCCCTCGTTTACACCCGCGCGCATGGCGCTAGCCGCCCAAGCGCTCGCTTCCGGCGATGCTGCCGCCACCGAAGAAATGATCAGCGCTGTAATTCGCGAAGAGCCGGCGAACTTCCAGGCGCTTTGCATCTATGCCCACTCCCTGATGGCGCTGGGACGCAGCGAGCAAGCCACACTGATCGCGCACCGCGCCCTGGCCGCAAATTCATTCTCGGCCGAGCCTCACGAAATCCTGGGCAGCATCGCCGTTCGCCAGCGAAATTTTGGAAAAGCCCTGATTGAATACGAGCAGGCGCTGCTGCTCGAGCCGCACTCCCAATCCGCCACGCGAGAGCTGGCTGATGTCTACCGCAAGGGGACCATCAGCCGGCACATGCTGGTAAAAATTGAAAAGATTGCGCAAAACCCTCCACGGTCGGCCGCGCTCATGGAAATTGCCGGCAGGCTCTATGCCGGCCGCGGATGGCGCTCGGATGCCAGCCGCTGCCTGCGGCGCGCCTTGCAATGGGACCCAAAACGCGCAAGCGCGGCAACGGCTTTGGCCGAGCTCTATGTTGCATCAGGGAATCCCAGGGCTGCCGATGCCTTGCTCAGCAACGATGCCAGCTCCGATGCGCCTGCAACCGGAATAAATCGCAAAAGCAGCACCTTGGCAGAACAATACGAACGGGGCTTGCAGCAGGGCGATCCTACCGGAACAGCCGCCAACAATTTGGCCTGGATTCTTGCTGAGCAGGGTAAAAACCTCGATCGTGCTCTGGCGCTTGCGCAAAGGGCGCGGCTGCTTGCTCCACAAAACCCCGCCGTGCTGGACACGCTGGGTGTGATCCACCTGAAGCGGCGCGAGTATTCACAAGCGGTGAGAACGCTAAAGAAAGCCATGGAATTAGCGACTATCAATCCGGTTTCGAGCGAGACCCTCGTCCAGTTCCGCCATCATCTCGCAGAAGCCTACTTGTGCTCCGGCGAAACCCAGGCTGCAATCGCGCTGCAGCAATGATTCGGCTGCACGCATTCAAAGTGTGGTAGTTCCCATCTCCTGAAATTCCCAGACCTCGCCAAGAGCAGTCGCGGCATCTCATCATGCAAATCCCCAATAAAGGAGAGACCATCATGAAAGCTGTTGTTTTTCACGGAGTCGGTGACATTCGTCTGGAAGAAGCACCTAAGCCCAGTATCGAAAAACCAACGGATGCGATTGTGCGCCTAACCGCCAGCGCCATTTGCGGCACAGACCTGCATTTCATCCGCGGGGGCTTGAGCGGCATGAAACCCGGCAGGATCCTGGGTCATGAAGGGGTCGGCATCGTGGAAGAGGCCGGCTCGGCCGTGAGGAACCTCAGATGCGGCGACCGGGTGGTAATTCCGTCCACTATCGCCTGCGGAAACTGTTCCTACTGCCGCAGTGGATATTATTCGCAGTGCGACAATGCCAATCCCAAAGGCGAGGGAACGGCATTCTTTGGAGGACCGGAAGAAGCTGGAGGCTTTAATGGCCTTCAGGCCGAGTATGCCCGCATTCCCTATGCCAATGTTGGATTGGTGAAACTGCCGGATGAGATCAGCGACGATCAGGCCATTCTGCTATCCGACATCTTCCCTACCGGCTACATGGCAGCGGAGCTGGCGGAGATCAAAGATGGAAATTCGGTTGTCGTGTTTGGCTGCGGACCGGTCGGCCAGTTCGTGATCGCCAGCGCAAAGCTAATGGGGGCAGGCCGCATCTTCGCGGTGGATACCATTCCTTCGCGCCTCGAAATGGCCCGCGCACAGGGCGCCGAGATCATTGACTTCAACCAGGAGGATCCCATCGAGGCCCTCAAAGGCTTGACAGCTAACATCGGTCCAGACCGCGCCATTGATGCCGTGGGCCTGGATGCAGTACATCCCCATCACGGGGATGGGGTCAGTAAAGTCAAAACTCAGGAGAAAGATTTCCAGGAGGAACTGAAGAAAATTGCTCCCAAGACCAACGTGAAGGGCGACAATTGGCATCCGGGTGATGCTCCTTCCCAGGCGCTCACCTGGGCGGTGGATGCCGTTTGTAAGGCGGGAACGCTTTCAATCATTGGCGTTTATTCCAGCGAATCAAAAATCTTTCCCATCGGCAACGCCATGGAGAAGAACCTGACGGTCAAAATGGGCAACTGCAACCATCGGAAATATATTCCTCACCTTCTCAATCTCGTGCGCAACGGCACCGTGGATCCGGCTGAGGTCCTGACTCAGGCGGAGCCGCTGGCCTCTGCCATCGATGCATACAAGGAGTTCGACCGCCGGCAGCCGGGCTGGATCAAAGTAAAACTTGAACCCGCCGTCCCGCCCGCGGTTGCAGCTTGAGAGCTTGAGGAAACCGTTTCCTATGCCACGCCACACTGCTCGTTTTCCAGGGCATGCGCTTCTTCTACACGCGCTTGCCCTTGCAGTGTCAGGAATCTCCCCGGTCTATTCTGTCAGGGATGTGCCCGGTCTGGACCCCAGCCGAGTCGTACCCCCACCCCCTTGCTGCTAGGGGTATAGTCCATGGAACCATCGTTTGACCCGCATAAACAGGGGCGGCGAATGATGTACGGGCGCACCCTAGCTGGGTCGTAATAGCTCCAAGCTCACAGCTCCAAGCTCCAAGGACAAACATACGTTTTTGCCATGGATGGAACGTGGATCAGGTTTTCAAAGAACAGCCCTGCATAGCACTGAGCCATGCATTTTCCCAGGCCCAGAACAGTGGGCAGGGCCCTATACTTTATG
>QIAW01000379.1 GCA_003225655.1 Acidobacteriota bacterium | reverse complement strand
GTCAATGAACCCAGGTTGGTATTGATAGAAGTGAACTGCGGCGTATTAAATACGTTGGAAGCCTGCGCTCGAAGCTCCATGACCCGCGATTCTTTCATGGGAAATACTTTGGAGAGCGACATGTTGAACAGAATCGAGCCTGGCCCTTCTATGCTGTTGCGCCGCGCATTCCCAAATTGGCCGCCTGGTGGAACAGAAAAAGCTGCCGTATTAAACCACTCGTTGACGGTTGGGTCTGGCAGCCTGACTGGCTGCCCGGTTACATTGGCCCGCAACGTCCCATTGGTTCCCCGGTTCACGTCGGCAAAGTTGCCTACCACGCGAGGAGTAAATGGCGCGCCGGAAGCGATGCTCCAATCGCCGCTCCACTGCCAGTCGCCAAAGACAGTACGCAGAACGCCGTCATTGGTTAACCAGCGCTTGTCATGCCCGAAGGGCAACTCCCAGAACTAGTCGGCGGTAAAGCGATGCCGTTGGTCAAAGCTTGAGAGCCCGCGCTCGGCCGCAAGGTTGGCAGGATCTTGCGCTACAACCGTACCGCCCCCGCCGATGCTCGACGCATTGTCGATGGCTTTAGAAAAAGTGTAACTGCCTCCGAATGAAAATCCGTGTTGCAGGCGTTTACGCGCACGTATGGTAGCTGCATGGGCGCTGGAAGCGGCAGCGGAAGTCTCCCACAAGAAGGGTTGAACATTGGGGTTAAGAAGTCCGGTTGAGATACGGTTAGGGGCTTCTACTACGTCTAATCGAGTGCCTTTTGTTCCGGTGTAATCAAAGTTGAGGATGACCGTCGGTGTGATCTCCTGCTGCACATTGGCATTCCATATCTGGACGTATCCCAGGCGATAGTTTGGGTCCACCGCGTAGTTGTTTGTGACTAATCCTGGTAGGGCAGAAAAAAATCCGTTCTGCAGGGTCAAGGGAGCGGAAGCGGATTGCACGTTGGTCTGTGTAAAAGAGAAAGGCGGCTGGAAGGCGAGCTGTTGAATCATGCTGCCGTAGGCGCCCGTGTTGTAATTTGTGCCATAACCCGCGCGCACGAGGGTTTTGGCTGCGGCTTTCCAGGCAATCCCAACTCGCGGAGCGAAATTGTTGCGGTCAGGCCTCACCAGCGACGCAGGCAAGCCCGGATTCCCGGGCAGCACCGGCAGCACCGTGATAAGCCCCGGATCGAAAACCAGGTTCACGATCTGATTGTGCAGCTCCGAGTAGGGTGAAACATATTCATAGCGCAGCCCCAGGTTGAGGCTGACGTTGTTGCTTACCCGCCATTCATCCTGCAGGAACAGGTCCCAGGAATTTCCGCGGAAATGATAATCATTAGTGCCGAACTGTGCTGATGTCTGCTGCGGCAGGCCGAGCAGGAAATCGGCAAAGTCGAGCCCGGTGTTGTGCTCTGGTGCTGGACCGTTGGGTGAACTGATGATGTGTGAAGTGTTGAGCCCGGTGAAGGTAAAGCTCCCGCGGGCATTGCTGTCAGTCCTGGTATTGAGTTGGATCCAGCGGATATCTACGCCCCAGCGCAGCGTGTGCTTGCCGTGGTTCCAGATCATGGAATCAGAGAGCGAGTATGTCTGGTCGCGCCGCAGCGAAGGTCTGATGTCCTGCATTCCAGCAAAATTGGTAAAAGAAATGCCGGGCACTCCCCAGTCGAATGGATTCTGGGAGACCCCGTTGATGCCCAGATTGCCGGCGATGTTTTGCGAGAAGGCGTAAAGATTGTGGGTGACAGCGTGGTTCCGGTTGAAATCGAAGCGGAAAATGTTATTGACCCGGCCAAAACTGCGCGTATAGCCCACGGGCACGTCGAAGCTGCGCACCGACGTATGGCCGCCAATGCCGGGGAATGTATTCACCAGCACATTGTCCCTGGTGGAATAGTGCAACCCAAAGTTGATGCTGTTCCTGCCGCCTCTGCCGCCCCTGCCCCCGCCCCCGCCTCTGCTGCCTCCACCACCACCGCCAGCTCTGTTGCCACCCCCGTTTCGGCGAGGTGGTTGCGCTGCACCCAGCGTGTGATTGATGCGCACATTTAAATCGTTGCCATGATTGCCAAACGAGGTGGAGCGATGAAAATTCTGGACCTCGCCCGGCAGGTTCGGCAGCGGAATAAAAGCAAGCAATCCTACCGCTGCGGAATTGATGCGGTTTGTGGGAATCGTATTGTTAGCGAAAGGCGTGTTCGTGGTGGGATCGAATATCTCGACCGGTACCCTTGTGTTCTGCCCGCTGCGGATGGTTGCGCTGGAAAAGTTGCCGTTGCGCTCGTCCAGGGTGGGCACGGTAGAAAATACATCAAACGGATTTGACCCCACGTTCCCGTTGTAATTCAGGAAGTAAAACGTTTTGTCGCCGCCCTTATAGATCTTGGGGATGTTCAGAGGCCCGCCCAGGCTCGCGCCAAAACGATTCTGGAAATAACTGGGCTTGGAGTTCGCTTGCCCCGTCAGCGAATAGGGAGCAGCGTTCAATGAGGAGTCGCTGAGGTTGTAGTTGATCGAGCCATGCGGTCGGTTGACATTGAATCGTCCGCGTCCGCCGCCAAATCCACCACCGCCGAATCCGCCGCCTCCGCCAAATCCGCCTCCGCCACCAAACCCGCCCCCGCCAAATCCACCACCGCCGCCGAAGCTGCCACCCTCACCGCCTACGCGAATGAAGCCTCCTCCGCCGAACTCGCCTTGCCGGTCGCGCGCCTCCTGGAACCGCTGCTGCAGTTCTTCACTGCTCATTCCTGCCAGGGTCGAACTTTCGGTTGCACCGGAAACCGCCACCGATTCTGTAGCCGTATTTGCGGCTGCACCGAGGGAAGGCATCCCCGCAGGCGTCGCTTGGTCGTCGGCTGCTCCCGACGTAGGATCGGCCCCGCCCTCGCCCTGCGTTACAGACAAGCTCTGGAACCCGCGGCTTCCTTGGGCAGCCATCTGCTGCGCGGCTTGCTCGCGTGTGTTCGGAGCGCGTGAGAGCAAAACCATCTCCAGATCCGCCTTGGCCGCGCGATTGTTCGCATCGATAGCCACACGGGCGAAAGCCGGCGCAAAAGCAGCCATCTGCGTACGCACAAAGTATTCGCCGTCTTCCGGAATTTGAAGCCAGTAGCTGCCATCCACATCAGTCCATGTAACTACTCTCTGCCGGCTCTGTGGGCTGACCGCGGTTACAGCAACTCCGGGAATTGGCATGTTGCCCGATTTCACGATACCGTGAATGGAGCCGCCCCGGTTCGCGGATGATGCAGCCGGCGGCGACGTGACTGGCGGCGAGACTACAGGAGGCGAAGCGACAGGTGCCGAAGCAGGCGATGCCGTGGAAGGCGCTGCCGCCGGTGCGGAAGCTTGCGCAGAGAGCAGGGCACAGCTCAGCAACAGAAGTGCAGCTAAATAAAACCCAGCGCATTGCGTCCGCGTGCCCGCGTCAGGACGCCAAGCTTGGTCAATGCTGGAGAGGTGTCTTCTCATTTATATTATTTTGGTCGTAGTGCGCAGCTCGCTGCTGCCCGCTCGCCACGTTGGACGACTTTCTGTCGGCAAAGTCAGCATAGTTGAAGAGCTGCAGAACATTCAAACATCGCGTAAGCTATTGTCGGGTAAAGAGTTGGTCAACAAGAGTAAAGTTTTGTAAATGCCCGGCACCTCGCTTGACAAGCTTTCTATCAAAGTTTCATGCTGGTTTGATTGTACGGAGCTGATGACCGAATGAACGTTGTATTTGTCCGTGATTGCCGAATGCCATTTGTGCTGGCCACTTTGCAACTCACCTGACTGAGCGTCTTGCCCTCAGACAATACAACAGCAGCCCCGGAGGCGCGGGATTGGCAGTAGGTTATAACTTCAGCCATGACGGAGCGAAGCGAACCCCAGTGCGGAACGCTGGTAGGCAGGAAAATAGAATACGAGC
>QIAW01000046.1 GCA_003225655.1 Acidobacteriota bacterium | reverse complement strand
GAAAGCCGCGACGTGTTGCTCACCGCCGCGCGCGTGCTGAGCCCGGCTTCTGTCTTCCTGCAGGTGGAGGGCGCAGCCAGCCAGGGCATCACGATTGACGGAGGCGATTTGTCGAAAGCAACAACGCCCGTCTCGCTTAAGGCGGATGCTCCGCAAAAATCTGTGAAGCTGCGCGTGTAGATGAACTAGAAACCGTACTTTGCTATGACCGCGCCGTCGGATTTGCGGATTAGCGCCAGGGCGGCGTGTTGGGAGGGCAGCGCCAGCGTCAGCCGGGTCCCGGTAAGCTTGTCAACCAGGTCTATGTTGGCGTCGGCCGCGCTCTCAGAGACCATGATGTAGAGAACCGACTGCTGCAATATGGTGGGATAGACCAGTACTCCGGGTGAGAGCTTTGCTTTCAATTCGAACCGCTGCTCAACCCCGCTCTTCGCCATGACATAGGAGTAGAGCTCGGCGGTGGGCTCGGCGGCGTCGGCCAGCTCGACCGGGTAAGCGGCCCAAAAGATGCGCCCTTTGCCGTGAGAGATTTCTTTGAGCGTGGTTCCATCTTTCCTGGCCACATCTTTAAAGCGCAAAGCTTCGAGCCAGCTTTGCGTGTGCTGGTCGAAGGTGAGCGCAAGCGCGCGGCCTTCGAGATCGAGTTCCGCCTGGTGGTAGCTGAGCGCTTCAACCTCTACATCTTTGGCACCCATGCCCAGTTGGGCGCAGCGCTGCATGCGGTGCCAGTGCTCGTCGCGCTCGACGGGTCCGGTAATCAGAAGATTGCCTCCCGCGCTTACGTAATCGAGCAGCGAGCGCCAGGCGGGTTCACTCAGTGCCTGCGGTGAAGGCAGAATGGCGAGCCGTGGTGAGCCTGGCTTTATCGCGTGGCTTTGGATGATCTGGTTTTCCGCGATCACGGATGCAGGCACGCGGGTGTAATACGCGGCGGCACGCACGGCCTTACGCTGGGCCTCGATCTGCAGGTCTTGCAAAACGGAAAACTGCGCCGCCTGCGAGGTCACAATCGCCACCTGCGGCGGCTGCGGGCTGCGCAGATTTGGTCCCATGGAGCGGGCAAAGGCGGCAAAGCGGCGCAGCACGGCAGCCTCGGGTTTTTCGGTAGAGTCCGGGCGCAACGCGCCGATGGCGGCTTCGTTGGCCGCCGTCATGTAAGCATTGGTATTCCAAAGCCAGTGAATCGCCCCCGAGCCCTGAATAAAAGACATGGCCAGCTTGCGCTCGAGCAGCGCGGCCTCATTTTCCGGAGTGCGGCGGGCGATCTCATCGAGCGTCAGCTCGCGCTGCACGCCGGTCTCCTGGACCAGCATGGGCATGCCGGGCTGTTTGGCAACGAGCGAATCCCACAGCAAAGAATCGTTCTCCCACCAGGTGTGATTGCAGGTGAAGTCAAGCGATTTCCCGAAAAAGGAAGGGGAAAGGCGGCTGCTGTATCCACCTTCATCCTGGCCCACGGTGATGAGCTGTTGCGATCCGGTGGTGCGGATGGCAGTCCGCATCTCCTCAACCCATGCGGCAAAACTTTCCTGGGCAAATAGATAGAAATCATAGAGTTTGAGCGAGTTGTGGCCAACATAAGCGCCGCGCGGCACGAACTCGATATCGCTGGGCAGCGGCAACGTGGTCTCCGGCGGCGCAGCGGGCAGGTTCCAGGCGGCGGCCAGGGCGGCGCGATCAGGATAGCGCTGTTTGAGCCAGAGGTTCCATCGCTCCAGCTCGAGCGGGTCTCCATTGGGACGCATCTGCCACAGGTGCCTGGAAAAGCTGGGTTCATTAATAAGATCCCAGGTCACGAAGGGAACATCGTGGAAGCGCGCGGCCACAGTAGAAATCAGCCGCTTCTGTTTTTCGACCGCAGCCGGATCGAGATAGGCATTCACGCCACCTAGGACCTCGGGTAAAAAAGCAAAGAAGTTGAACTGCACAGGCAGACCGTGCCGCCGCGCGCTCATCAGGTAGGCTTCGAGGGTGCGCAGCGTCTTCTCCGATGGCTGGCCGCTTGGGTCGCAGAGTTTTTCCCATCCCGTCCACCAGCCGGTGCGCAGCATATTGAGCCCGGCGGAGCTGATCTGCGCGAAGTCGCGCTCCCAGACGTAAACGTTGGGCCGCTCGAAAAACAAACGCTGGACGTCGCTCGCCATGTAAGTAGTGCCGACCACCGCCAGAGGCTCGCCGTTGAGTTCAAAGTAATCGTGGCTGACGGTGAGACGCGGGCCGGAGCGCAAATACTCTTCATCGCGGATCCAGAAGCCGGAGCGATAGATGGCGCGCACGCGATCGGCCTGCAGCAGCTCGGCTTCGATGATGTACAAGCCTTTGCCTGAGGGTGGAGCCAGCACGATGGGCTGCGACGCGGGAAGCGGCGCCGTGGTTACAACTTTTTCTGCAGCATCTTTTTCTGTCCCAACTCTCTCCGCACTTTTTCCCGTCTCACTTTTGTCTGTCAGAACTTTCTCCGCTGGTTGCGCGGCAGGGAACAAAGTTATTTTTACGCTGTAGCCGGCGGCTGCGCCGGATTTTTCCGCTGGAGTTTCCGCCGGCTTCCACTCAAGTTGCAGCTCAACAGGTTCACCGGGCAGATAAAGCGGCAACGTTGGACGCACTGTGAAGCGAGCACTGCCGGCGAGCGCCGCTTCGGCCAGCGCGTGGACCAGTTTCGCCGCCTGCGGGGTACGGTAAAAATCGCCGGCAAGTTCGGCGCTCAGAAAGATCCAGCGGCCACCCTCGGGTTGCAGGCGATCGATCTGCAGCGCGGGGGCGGCGAGGCGGATGCCATCTCTGACGCCCCAGGCAAGCGCATCGAGGCGCGTATCGAGCGAGCCGGCAGAGCCTTCGCGCGCGGAAAGGTCCGATCTGCTGAGACGGATGATGGGACTGAAGGCGCGCTTCCAGGCAAAACGCGGCAGACGAAGAACCAGGTCGGGATTGTTTTCAAAATCGAGCCCGCCGGAGCCGGGTGTCGCCTGGTATTGATCGATCCCCAGCTCGCGGGTGAAACGCGTGCTGTAGTCGCGCAGATGCCAGCCGGCGCCGTCGCGAAAGGCGGCGCGCGTGAATGGCTCCCCACCCAGCACCAGCAAGTTTCCACCGCGCTCGAGATAGCTGTGGATGTCGCTCCACAGCGGCTCGGGGAAGGCCGAACCGTAGGGCAGCACCAGCAACCGGGTGGCGGCGGAGCTAAGCAAAGCCGGCAGTTGATCGGCGGATGCGAGATGGGCATCAGGAAAGAGTGCTCGCAGTTGCTGCAGCGGCAGTTGTGGAGGCGGTGGTTGTGAAGAAGCCCCGGCGGAATCGGCTGCGGGAAATCCGGACTCGGCGAAGACAACCACAGGAGAATCTTGCGCCACAGATTGAATGCTAAACACCAACATGGCGCCGAGTAACCACAGCAAGCTGGGAAGGGTTCTCATCACAGGCGGTTGGCATGATAACAAAAACAGTTCTCGGTACTCAGGTCAGTCCTCAGTCGTTAGTCCTCGGTCCTCGGCTCAGAATGTTCTTCGAGAAACATTTTGCCGTCTCTCGGGTTACTTTTACGCTTGGAGCTGACCTGCCTCCAGCCGGCCGTGGAAAGCCGGGAGCTGTTTTTGAGGGGGAGAGGGGGTACTAGCAACAAGCCCTCCCGGCTGCCCAAAGACCACAGAGGGATTTGTTGCCCCAGCATTCTGGAATGCTCTCGGTGTAAACACATGCCTTGGCGCCATGATGGCGCATAGTTGCCAGGGGCTGACGGTTTGATATCAGTTTATTTCGCCACGCGCGGGCTTATTCGACTCGCGGGTGCTCAACTGCACCTTGCATTCAGAGGCGACCGGGTATATGTTACCGGTCGATAACATACATTAATGACTTTGGGAATGAATGGGGGATTTGCATGGACCGAGTCTGCATGAAACCAAATGCCTGTCTGAAACCCAATAGAGGACAGGGGAACCCGGCACTCAGGTTTATTTTCCCGCTGGCTGTCATCATCGCGATAGCAGGCACCGCTCACGCGAGTGTCCGCATCGGCGGATGGTCTTTCTGGGCCAATGGGCAGCTTGCCCGTGATTTTCAATATACGGGTTCGTGCCCCGTCAATCTCAAGTTTGACTGGGGTGTGGTCAGCACCGAACCAACAACACTGACCTACTCGTTTCTGAGGAGTGACGGCGGTCGTTCTTCGAGCCCGCGAACGGTTGCCCTGCCCGGCGGCGGCCGCTCTACGCCCATCACCGAGGAATGGCGCCTGGGAGCCAATACCCCGCAGTTTCAAAA
>QIAW01000378.1:6282-6893 GCA_003225655.1 Acidobacteriota bacterium | reverse complement strand
ACTCAGAGATCAAGCGCGCCCTGCTCTGGGCGCCGGATTTTGTGGTTGGACGGGAAAAATAGCATTCAGCACTCAGCAGTCAGCATTCAGCCCCTAAACAAGCACTTAGTAGTTAGCCCATCCAGTGTCGTTTGAACTACAAAAGCCTCAGCAAATTCACAAATTCTCAGCCATCGTCTGTTCCTGCCTCTTTGTAGTTTTTGCCTCTTCAGATGAAGGTTTGTTCGCCCTCTTTAAAGCGCCAGTTATTTCTAAGAGCTAATTGCTAAGGGCTAAGTGCTTTGTTTAAGGGCTGAATGCTGAGTGCTGAATGCTGAGTGCTGAATGCTGAGTGCTGACTGCTGAGTGCTGACTGCTGAGTGCTTGCTTCACCCTAAAAATGCCGCCTACAGCAAACAAAAAAGCCGTTCCGGTTTCCACGGAACGGCTCGGGGAGCCCTCAAGGGGGAAGAGGACTCAAACAAAAACACTATTTAGGCTGCGAAGCCTCGGCGGGCTCGGCAGCGCTGGGAGTAGCCGGGGCGTTGTTTTGCGCCGCCGCGGGCGACTCTGTGGTGTTAGTCATCAGCCGGACATCGACCCTGCGGTTCTCCTGGCGTCCAGAGGCAGAG
>QIAW01000378.1:0-6271 GCA_003225655.1 Acidobacteriota bacterium | reverse complement strand
GTGCTGGAATATTGTGGGCCTGGGCCATGTACTGAATCACGGCGAAGGCTCGGCGCTGGCTGAGGCTGTAGTTATAGTCGGCGCCACCCACGGAATCGGTGTTGCCGCTGACCTCAAGAATGTAATGTGCGGTGTTCGGAACTTCAGTGGCCAATTCGTCCAAAGCTTCTTTGGCCTTCTTGGTCAGGTCGGCTTTATTAAAACCAAAGTGCACGGCGGCTTCAGTAACCGGATGATAGTTATCCAGGTTGGCCACAGTATTGGTAAGCGCATTCACGCCCGTGACGGCCTGAGTAGCAGTCTGCTGGGCTTGGTCGGCCAAAGTGCCTGCCGCCACGGCCTTCTGGTTGGCAGCTTCGGACGTGGCGTTTACGCCGGAAATGCCCTTCTGTGCCCGGCTATCTACATCACGGATGTCGCGGGTGTTACGGTTCGTAATCTCATCAAGCTCATTGGTCTTATTGATCAGAGGGGTAGTCTCTTTGGAGACATAATTCTTCGTGGCGCAGCCGGCCGAAAATATCATGGAGAGGGCGGCAAATGTGGCGACGATGTTGCGATTCATGCTGGGCTCCTTAACCTACCTGGGGACGCTAGTTTTCGTCCTCAGCATCTCAAGAGGAACATGCACGAGAAGGGCCATTTCGAAAGCTGAGACGATTTTCTTAAGCAACTGAAAAAACAAGACTTAGCCAATACTCATTGGCTCAGGAAACCGTGCTCATTAACTCGAGAGTAGAATTTTTACGGAGCCTGCGAACTCTTGTAACATCAAAACAGGCAGCCCTTCCCCAGCAGGCAGCTCTTCTGCATGAACCTTCAGGAGAAAATCCGCACTCTACCCACCTCACCCGGAGTTTACCTGTACAAAAACGCCGCCGGCGAGGTGATTTATGTAGGTAAGGCCAAGAGCCTGCGGGCGCGGGTGCGCTCCTATTTTGGCGAGGGGGTGGATACCCAGCCTAAGACTGATTCCTTGCTGCGTGACGCCGTAGATGTTGAGTACATCATCGTTGATAACGAAAAAGAGGCGCTGGCGCTGGAAAACAACCTCATCAAGCAGAAAAAGCCGCGCTACAACATACTTTTGCGGGATGATAAGACATATCCCTATGTAAAACTGACGGCGGGGGAGCGCTTTCCCCGCGTTTACGTCACCCGCCGCCTGCGGAAAGATGGCAGCCTTTATTACGGCCCTTACTTCCCCGCCAACTTGGCCTATCGCATTGTGGACCTGATTCACCGCAACTTTCTCGTACCCTCGTGCAAGATCGACCTGACGCGCTTCCATGCGCGTCCCTGCCTGCAGTACTACATCAAACGCTGCCTGGGTCCATGCGTCAAAGACCTGACCACTCCTACGGCTTATGCCGAAGCAGTGCAAGACGTGAAGCTGTTCCTGGAAGGCAAACATGGCGACCTTTCCAAGTCACTGCGTGAGCGCATGCAATCAGCGGCTGAACAACAGCACTATGAGTTGGCCGCCAAGTACCGGGACCTGATCTCTACCGTGGAGCAGTTGCATGAAAAGCAGCGCATGGCCGTTGTTGAGGGCGACGATGCTGATGTCTTTGGTTATCACTACGAGAATGACATGCTGGCGGTCAATCTCTTCCACATGCGCGGAGGGCGCGTGCTCGATCGCCGCGAGTTCTTCTGGGAAGACCTGCCGCCGGTGACCTATTTCATCGAAGCCAGTTCCTCGGAAGGCGGCTCTCTTGCAAGCCACAAGAATCTACGCTTCGACGCGGGCGCATTCTTCAGCAGCCTGCTACCGCAGATCTACGTAGACCAGCAATATGTACCCAAAAGCATCTACATCCCGGTAGATTTCCCTGACCGCGATTTGTTGCAGGAGGTGCTCTCGGAGCGCCGGGAAGGAAAAGTGGAGATCATCATCCCTCAACGCGGAGAGAAACGCTCTCTGGTTGACCTGGTGGGCCGGAATGCCAAGCAGTCATTTGACCAGCGCTTCCGCGTGTTGAAGCCGGCGGCAAAACAGATTCAAGAAGCTCTGCAGGATGCGCTTGACCTGCCCGCACTTCCCAAACGCATTGAATGCTTCGATATCTCGCACATTCAAGGCGCGGAGACGGTAGCTTCGATGGTGGTCTGGGAAGACGGCACGATGAAAAAATCTGACTATCGCAAGTTCATCATTCGTACTGTCGAGGGAGTTGATGATTTCGCTTCGATGCGCGAGGTGGTGACGCGCCGCTACAAGCGAGTGCTGGCCGAAGAGCAGCCGATGCCCAGCCTGGTGCTGATAGACGGCGGCGTGGGACAACTCCACGCAGCCGCAGAAGCGTTGACCGAACTGCAGATCACCACCCAGCCATTGGCGGCGATCGCCAAACGCGAGGAGATCATCTACATCCACGGGCAGGAAAACGATCCGGTGGCGCTCGACCATCACTCGCCGGTTTTGCATCTGATCCAGACCATCCGCGATGAGGCCCACCGTTTCGCCGTGACTTTTCACCGCAAGCGCCGGCAGATGCGCGATCGTGACTCGGAGCTGCTGCAGATTCCCGGCATCGGCGCCCGCACCCGGCAGCGGCTGGTGGAGCACTTTGGCAGCATGCGCGCCGTGCAACAGGCGGACTCAGCAGCACTCTCGGCCGTGGTGACCAAACCCCAGGCAGAGGCGATTCTGAATTACTTCTCGAGTACGCAGCATTCTGGAAGTAGCACTCAGCATTCAGCACTCAGCACTCAGCCCCGAAAGTAGCACTTGGCATTTAGTACTTGGCATTTGGCCCCGAAAAATTACTGGTGCACTTAAAGGAGTACAATTTTCTTGTGGAATGGTTGGATCTTATCAGTGCAGCACTGGAGTGTGACTGGCCAACAGGCCCGCTAGGCTGGCCGGGGGAACAGAAGAATAGCCGCATGGGCAGCGGTCTCATACTACTGCGACTCAACGAGCCTCTTTACACCGAAGAAGACACCGTCTCCAACAGCCTCAACGATACAGAATCTTTTGTAGACAAATAATTTTTTTGGTGAGTAGGGTTCCCCTGCGTCAACGTTAAGTACGCGGGTGAGAGCATCGAACAATTCACCCAAAATCTGTGGGGTTGGGACGATGGGCCTGGGGCCGCTCTTTAAACCACAGAAATCTCTAAGGGCTAAATGCTAAGTGCCAAGTGCTAAGTGCTTGTTTGGGCAGAATGCTAAATGCTGACTGCTGAGTGCTCCTTATGATTCTCGAAACTCAGCGCCTGATTCTTCGTCAACTCACCGTGAAAGACATCGACACTTTGCTGCCGGTTCTGGGCGACGCGGAGGCCATGGTCTATTATCCGCATCCGTTCTCTCGGGATGAAGTCGGCCAATTTATCAGCAAGCAGATTATGCGTTATGCCAAAACCGGCCACGGATTGTGGGCCATGCTGCTCAAGACCACCGGAGAGCTTATCGGCGACTGCGGCCTTGCGCTTCAGGATGTCGAAGGCCGTAAAGAGATCGAGGCTGGTTACCACTTACGCCGCGACCATTGGCACAATGGATATGCCACCGAAGCTGCGCGGGCCTGCATTCGATATGGCTTCGACAAGCTGCATGCCAAACAGGTGATTTGCATGATTCGGCCCGAGAACCGGCCTTCAAGACGAGTTGCCGAACGCAACGGAATGGCTGCTGGGAAGCTGGTGTTCTGGCACGACTTCAATCATCTGATCTACTCAATTTCCCGAGAGCAATGGTTCGTGGCTTTTCAGAAGGAGCGCGAAGCGGAGAAAAGTCGCAAGGAAGGCGCCGATGGCGATGTTTCCGTGTTTCTCGATTCCGTTTAGGGACTAAATGCCAAGTGCCAAATACTAAATGCTTTTTCTCTCTTCCAGCATCTTGATCAAATAACTCTTCACGTTGGGGCGCAGCCGGGAATTATTCAGCACCTGGCGCAGCGCCGCTGATGACATGGATTCCGCAAATGCCAGGGCCGGGGCCAGTGGTGTCTTCTCGTTGCGCAATAGAGCAATGCGGACCTCGCGGCGCAGGCTCCATTTTGGGTCATGGCAGACGGTATCGATCAGGTGTTGCGGGGCGTCATCTCTCATCAAGGCCTTCACGATGGCGGCTTCGGTCATGCGGGGGTTTTGCAAAGTGGCTTCCATGATCCGGCGCTCGGGATCGAGTAGCAATGCGGCGGCCACCGCCGGCGAGCTGCGTTTGGCCAGACTCATCCGCTCGCCCGGCGTGGTGTTTTCCAGCCGGGAGATGAGGATACCTTCGGCGAATTTCTTGATATCGGCAAACACAGCGGGCGTGAGTGCGATGTTCATCAGCTCAAAGGCGAAGAGCCGGCGGATGATGGGCAAGGAGACATGGCGCGGGGCGTGGGGATGCACAACCACAGCATTGATCACGCTGCGATGCTTCATGACCGCGCCGTTCTTGACCATGGCTTCAATGGCAGCGGCGGGCAGGTCGCGGCGCTGCAAGAGAGCCAGGGCCAGGTCTTCGGTCAGGCGTTTGTCAGCGGCGGCGCTGCGCAGCAGCTCGGGCGATTGTTCCTGGACCAATGTCGACAGCTCGGTTTGCGGCGTCGTGGAAATATGCGGATTTTGCGAGTGGCCGGCCATCGAGAATTACGCAAATCTTATCGCTTTTTTGTCACTCCAGCGGCTGAATGCTCACTGATTGCCGCGTGTTTTCTGGCCAGCGACAACGCTCCTGTGACCGGTTCAATATTGCCGAAGCTGATCGCGCTTTGCGGGCAGGCGCTGCGCAGTTTGCTGGCAAAAGCCCGGCGGGTGCGTGACGAGTTTTCCAGAACTCCGCCGCAGATGGTAACCCGAACCCGCTGAGGGCCCGGCCAAAGCCGGCGAATCACTACCAAGGCAAGTTCGGCGAGTTCAGCTCCGGCGCGCTGCAGGACATCGATAGCAATCGGATCGCCCTGCTCGGCCTCATGCAGCACCGTGGGAAAGAGCTGGGCAAAATCAGGCGGAGGCGAGGCACTGGCAGCACGCTCGAAATCTTCATAGCTCGCCAGTCGCCAGGTAGCCATGATGGCGCGCGCCAGGGCGGTGCTCTCACCGGAATCATGCGCGCGCAGTATGGCGGCGACCGCGGCACGGCCGATCCAATATCCCGAGCCCTCGTCCGATGCCACCGGTCCCCAGCCTCCGGCGCGAGCCAGGGTTCCCTGCTGGTTGCGGCCCACAGCGATGGAGCCGGTGCCCGCGATCACCATGCATCCGGCGAGAGGACCAAGGCCGGCTTCGAGGGCGATGATGATGTCACCCAGAACTTCCACCGGAGCAGAGATTACCTCGCCCATGATGTGGCGCACGCGTTCGACTACCTCCGGGTGGGAAGCCCCGGAGATCCCAATGCACGCCTGCTCAATGCCGCCGGGAGCGACGCCCGCAGACTGGCAGGCTTCGCGAATGACAGCATGCAGGGCACGCCGTGCCTCGGCCTCTCCGACACGCTGAATCTTGCAACTTGATGTCTGTGCGCGTCCGAGAATGCGATGCTCGTCACCCACCACACAGCGGGTGGCGCTGCCGCCTGCGTCAATGCCAAGAAAGAGTGACATGAACCTATGTAAACGCCTTGCAATGCTTCATTTTGTTCCGCCCTTATTCAAATAGTAAAGGGGGTGGGGGTACTTGCATGGCTGAAACTGGGCTGTAACTGAAATCAGCCCTAGTTTGCCACATTTCTGAGCCCGGATGAACACTTTACGATTTCAGGCCCACGGGTTATAAACCACAGAGCAAAGGAGACGTAGCAAGCTACGTCTCTACGTTCAATTGGCAGCGTAGTTTGATTGGTAGCGTAGCTCAATTGGCAGCCTACAAGAAATAAACGATTCAGGAGAACGCACCTGCACCTGTTCACACTGAGGGCCCTTGATCCGCTCGACCTGGCGATTGTCGCCGCGTACCTGGTGGGCATTACGCTTTTTGGGCTGCGCTTCCGCAAGAAGCAGCGCTCGTTGCGCGACTATTTTCTGGCGGACCAGAACATTCCCTGGCCGGCGATTGCGCTTTCCATCGTGGCCGCCGAGACCAGCACGCTGACCATCATCAGCATCCCCGGCCTGGCTTACGATGCCAACCTGGGATTTCTGCAACTGGTCCTGGGATACCTCGTGGCGCGGGTGCTGATCAGCATCCTTCTCATCCCCAAATATTTTGCCGGACGCATGATGACCGCCTATCAGCTCATGGAGCACCGCTTCGGACGGCCCCTGCGCTCGCTCACCGCAGGACTTTTTCTGGTAACCCGCGCCGCCGCCGAAGGAGTGCGGGTGTTC
>QIAW01000377.1 GCA_003225655.1 Acidobacteriota bacterium | reverse complement strand
GCTGTCCGCAAGAACTTCAGCTTCGATCACACTTACATCATTCATGTCGAAACTTCAGTCCAGGTCAAAGGGGTTCAGACCTCGGCTTTCCCGATGTGGCCGTCGGGCTTCGGGGACGAGGCCAGTCCGGCATCTTATTCCGCAAGCCGCATTGAGCACCAATACAACAACAATACCGAGCGTCTGGATATCAAAAAGATCAGCGGGGGCGCCACCCTGGCTGGTCCATTCAATTGGGCCGGTGTAGTGGACCAATATTTTGCTGCTGTGTTCCTGCCTGACGATCCCCAAGATGTCGCCGCCGTGACACTGCGCAATCCGCTGGATATTCCGAAAGATTGGCGCAATCCCAATCCGCAGGACACGATCAAAGTAGATGTATTGGGAGTTGCTGTCGGTAATGTCAAGGGACCCACGGTGGCGCGGGTGTACGTGGGACCGAAGTCCCTAGGTGTTCTCGAATCCGTCTCCGTACCGACGCTGAACGGCGCTCCGCAAGATTTGCGTGCCTTGGTCAATTTTGGATTCTTCGGCGTGATCGCCCGGCCATTCTTCCTCTGGCTTAAGTGGACCTACGAAAAAATCGTCCATAACTGGGGATGGGCGATCGTCATTCAAACGCTGATCATCAACCTTGCCTTGCTGCCGCTGCGTATCTCCAGCATGAAGTCGGCGCTCAAGATGCAAAAGGTAGCACCCCAGATCAAGGCCATTCAGGAAAAGTACAAGAAATACAGCATGCGCGATCCTCGCAAACAGGAGATGAACAAAGAAGTTTCGGAGCTATACAAGACCGAAGGCGTGAACCCTGTCGGGGGTTGTCTGCCCATGATCATCCAGATGCCATTCCTGTTCGCCTACTACAGTATGTTGGGCGCGGCGCTTGATTTGCGCCATGCGCCATGGCTGTGGATTCGCGATCTGTCATCTCCTGATCCGTGGCATCTATTGCCAATTGGCATTATCATCACCATGCTGCTCACGCAACGCATGACTCCACAGCCGGGCATGGATCCGGCACAGCAGAAGATGATGACGTTCATGATGCCTCTTATGCTGGGCGTCATCAGCTGGAACCTGGCGGCCGGATTGTGTCTCTATTGGTCCGAGGGCAACTTGATTGCGATTGTGCAGCAGGCGATCATGAATCGCACCAGCCTAGGTCGGGAGATGCGTGAGATCGCGTTGAAGAGAGCGAGGAAGAAAGAGAAATAGCTTTCCACCACCTCTCAGCAGTGAGCGTGTGTTTTCTACTTCCGAATTTGATTGCTATCGCCGAAGGATGAGGATTGCCAAAACGCCTGGTGTGAGCGGGTCGAAAGCGGAGGACTGATAGCTGAGAGTTTCTTTATGGCGATACCCGACAAAATTGCTGCCGCCAATAAAATTAACGATCTCCTGACGGGAATTGTCAACAATGGGGGTTTGCGTCTTAAATATCGCATAACTGTTGATCCGCCATTGCAGGAAGACCGGGACTGGGAACGGCCGGAGATATTGGTGGAGTTCTCCGGCCCGGATTCTTCTCTCTTATTGGAACGTGGGGCGGAGTTGCTGCGGGCTATCGAACTCCTCGGGCTCGAAATGCTGCGCCTGCCCGGCAACGAGCACGAGAAAGTCTGCTTCGATTGCATGAATCATCGCGGCATGCGCCTGGAAGAACTGCGCCTTGCAGCCAGCGTGGCGGCGGAAAAAGTTCGCAAGACAGGTGCCCCATACGGGTTTGCACCTATGTCGTCACGCGAGCGTCGAATCCTGCATTTAGCGCTGCGCGACCACAGTGACCTTCGCACCCAGAGCGAAGGAGAAGGTCTGCGCCGGTATGTTGTGGTGTACCCAAAGAATTAGAAGGTTCTGAATAAACCCCAGCGGAAAGCCACTCTCTGATCTCCTGAGCAGACCGTTTCGGGCTCGGCCAATCACGCCGACCTGTAAGTGCTGGTCCTGTGCCGCCTTTGGACCTGTCTGCTGCTATAAGCGCGGGCTCAACGCGACGACGAGCCTTCAGAAAAACACCGTTACAATCATTCTGTGAACCTCGACGATACCATTGTGGCTATCGCCACTCCGCCGGGTCGCGGCGGGATTGGGGTGGTCCGCATCGCAGGTCCGGAGGCACGCAATATCGCTGTACCGATGTTGTGCCTGAAACATGATCTCGAACCAGGCCGAGCAGTATTTGGAGAACTGGTGGAACCAGGTGGTGATGGCAGCCTCGCCTGCGAGCAAGCTCGTTGCGAGTCAGACTCGCCCATCCAAGAAGCCTCGCTGACCGGAGTGGCAACGTCAGTCGGGCAACGCGTCGATGAAGTGGTTGTCACGTTTTTTGCCAAGCCTCACTCATACACTACGGACGACATCATTGAAATCTCGGCTCACGGTTCGCCTGTGGTTCTGTGTCACATTGTTGAGCTTGCTTTGTCTCGCGGCGCTCGCATCGCTGAACCTGGCGAATTTACCATGCGCGCCTTCCTCAAGGGACGCATCGATCTCGCTCAGGCCGAGGCTGTACGCGATCTGATCGAGTCGCGGACTCTTTACCAGGCCCAAGTGGCAGCCCAACAACTTGAAGGGGCACTCTCCCGCCGCTTGCAACCCATCAAGCAGAAACTGATGGAACTGATTGCGTTGCTCGAGGCCGGCATTGA
>QIAW01000376.1 GCA_003225655.1 Acidobacteriota bacterium | reverse complement strand
GGCACCACGTTCGAATATTTCAACGGGCAGTTGCCGACAACGCTCTGGTATCACGACCACGCCCTGGGAATGACGCGCCTGAATGTGGCCGCAGGCCTCGAGGGCACATACATCATCCGCGACAAGAACGATCCCATCGCACCGCTTCTTCCCTCGGGCAAGTTCGACATTCCGCTCATCCTGACGGATAGAGCGTTCACTACCGATGGTTCGATCCATTTCACGCAAGTCGGCGACAACCCCACCATCCACCCGTACTGGGACCCGGAATACTTTGGCGACACGATCATGGTCAACGGCAAGGTATGGCCGAACCTGAAAGTGCAGCGGCGCCAGTATCGGTTCCGCATCATCGATGGTTCCAATGCACGCATGTACAACTTGAAGCTGTCGAACGGCATGTCCTTCATACAGATCGGGGCCGACGGCAGCTACTTGCCGGCGCCCGTGACGTTGACGGAAGCGTTTCTTGCGACCTGTGAGCGAGCCGACATCCTGATCGACTTCTCCAACGTGCCGGCTGGAACCAAAATCGTCCTGCAGAACACCGCCAACGCCCCCTTCCCCGGCGGCGATCCGGTCGATCCGGCCACGACGGGTACGGTGATGCAATTCGAGGTGCAGGATACGCCGGCCGTGCATCCGAAACCTCTGCCCGCCACCCTGATCACCATTCCCACGCTGGTTGAGACCGAGGGCATCGGGAATCCAAAACTCTTCACTCTGAACGAGCAGGAAAGCGATACCGGCGATCCTATCGCGGTGCTCATTGACGGACGGCATTTTGATGAGGATGTCACTGAGATCCCCCGGGTCGGCACGACGGAGGCATGGTACTTCCAGAACCTGACGGAAGATGCCCATCCCATCCACATTCACCTGGTCGAGTTTCAATTGGAAGATCGGCAGACTATCGACAGGGACCGCTTCAAGGCTTACTGGGAGAAGCTGAACGTGAACAAGGATGGTATACCGGGTGAACTTCCGCTCGATCACCCACCGATCAGAGTCAATGTGGAGACGGCGGTGGACACCGGGGACGGGAGGGTCCGTGATTTCCTGTTCGACCCGAGCGACACCACCAGTTGCGCACACCCAGACCCAACAAGCGGTTGCCCTAGTCAAGCCATACCACCCTCGCCACAGGAGAGCGGATGGAAAGACGTCTTCATCGCCCCGCCGTTTAGTGTCACTCGAATCCGGCTCCGCCTCGCACCGCAGTCAGTGAAGGAGTCGGACCTGTTTCCCGGGAAAAACACATTCCCGTTTGACCCAACCAAGGGACCGGGTTACGTATGGCACTGCCATATTCTCGATCATGAAGACAGCGACATGATGCGTCCAATGAAGATTACGACGAAGGACTTGCCGAGTCTCAACAGCGCGCTCAAGAGCGCGCCTGGAAGCCGCAACGCGAACTCTTCAACGCATGATGCCTACGCAAAACCAGCCCACGACCATAACATGTCCATGCCGAAACCTTCGATGTCGATGGGTGGAGGCGGAAAAATGAAATAACGGCTCCAAGTGATGCGGCCACTGGATAAGCCGCGTCTGAGGATAGCCAGTAACAATCGCGGCTCCGGGGAAACATCCCTGGAGCCGCTTTTTCCTGCGCTGTGGTACGCAAGAACTTCACCCGTGGGCTGAATGCTGGGTGCTGAATGCTTTTTTAATACGCCTCGTCCAGCAGCTCAATCACGTGCTTCACATCGGCTTTCATCCCATGGCGGGTAACGCCGGCGCGGAGCTGCAACACGCAGCCCACGTTGGCGGTAACAATCGTATCGGGGGTGACGCCCTTGATGCTGTTCATCTTCTGATCGAGAATCTGCGTGGCGAGTTTGTTCTGGGTGACGTTGTAGGTCCCCGCGCTGCCGCAGCAGATATCGGCGTGCTGCATCTCTACCAGGTCGGCGCCCAGCAATTTCAGGATCTCGCGGGGTGGGTTGCGCAGGCGCTGTCCGTGGACCAGGTGGCAGGGGTCCTGATAGGTAACCCGCCGGTTGATTTTCTTCTTTGGCGCCTTGATCCCAAGCTGCGCCAGGTATTCGGTCACATCTTTTACCTTGCCGGCGAACTCACGCGCCCGGATGGAAAACTCAGGATCGTGCTCCAGCAGCTCGCCATACTCTTTCATGGTAGAACCGCATCCGGCGGTGTTGGTCACAATGGCGTCAAACTTGCCGTCGAGCATCACGCGTATGTTGTTGCGCGCCAGCTCGCGGGCCTGCTCGCGGAAGCCGGCGTGAGCGTGCAGCGCCCCGCAGCATCCCTGCTCACGAGGAATGAAGACGTCCACGCCGTTCTGCTGCAGCACGCGTACGGTGGCGCGATTCAATTCGGCGAAGGCCACGCTGGCGATGCATCCCGCGAGGAAGGCAACCCTTCCTCGCGTCACACCGATGGCGGGAAACGCCTGCCCAAATTCCTCAAAGTAAAAGTGCTCGTCGAATTTTGGCGCCAGCTTTTCTACGTTGGCCAATCCCAACAACTTCACGACGCCGCTCGCCCCTGCAAGCTTCTGCAATCCTGATTTTTGCAGGAAACGCA
>QIAW01000375.1:5835-9569 GCA_003225655.1 Acidobacteriota bacterium | reverse complement strand
TTCTTGGTGCCCTTCAGCATCTGGCCATTGATGAAGTCAATGATCTTGGCGGCCTCCGGGGTCCCCTTTTCCCACTCGATGCCGGCGTAAACGTCTTCCGTGTTCTCGCGAAAGATCACCACATTCAGCAGTTCGGGACGCTTCACCGGCGACGGCACTCCTTTGTAGTAGCGAACGGGTCGCAAGCAAACATACAGATCGAGGATCTGCCGCAGCGCCACGTTGAGCGAACGAATACCGCCGCCTACGGGCGTGGTTAACGGACCCTTGATAGCAACACGGAATTCGCGAATCGCCTCGATGGTATCTTCCGGCAGCCAGATATTAAACTGCTTGAACGCCTTCTCCCCCGCAATCACCTCGTACCACGCCACCTTGCGTTTGCCCTTGTAGGCATTTTCCACGCCGGCGTCGAAGACCCGGCAGGATGCCCGCCAAATGTCGCGGCCCGTGCCGTCGCCTTCGATGTAAGGAATGATGGGGTTGTCGGGAATGGAGAACTTGCCGCTTGTGTAGCCGATCTTCGCCCCAGTTGAGGGGATAGTAATGCCGTTATATGCCTTCGACATGAAGCCCTTTCCAAAATCAAAAATTTGAAGATGAATTGAGAGCCCCGGCTCAAGGTGCCTCTGCAACCCCGGAGCAAACTATCTAAATTAACATCTCGCGGGAAACATGCGCAATGAATGAAATGAAAAGAGAAGTGAGAGTCGCCGCTGTTACACCAATTGTTGTGCGGCTAAATCTTGATGAAGGTAAGATCTGGTTTCTTTCCATTTGTGAATGAATGGAGATGCAGCGCCACCGCCAGCCCGACCGGACGCGCTGGGCCGCAAGGAATGAACGCACCGCCGCAAATACTCATGAAGATGATTAGAATGCCAAGGCCAAAACGAGGGCCGCAGTGCATCCACCGAAACCTTGTCACTCCGATTCCAGGATCGGTAGCTCATCTTAAGCTATCAGGCCCGACCTCAAAGGCATCAAATTCTACCCTTATAAGGTCAATAGTACCTTGAACTTGCCAGAATCTAGCCAGAATTCACCATATCACTCATTAAAACGTTTCTTGACAGAAAACAGATAGCGTCATATTGTCATTTGGCAAAGATTTGTAAAGCCTTCGTAAAGTTTTCTAAAGACAAGCTTGGGCTTCAAATCTATAACCTCCCAGCCAGCAATACTTTACGCTTTGTGTACTAGTTTAAAGATCGTCTCTATAACATTGATTGATCGATATTTAATAAATGGGAGAGGTGTACCTGCACGTTTCAGCGCCAATGTATCAAACTCACGGCGACCCAGGGTCTATCCGCAAACTGACTGACAGACGTGTCCGCACACTATTTACGGTCGTCGCTGGCATAACTTCACTTTCCGCTGTGCTTCGCCTGCTTCATTTGGGAAGCAAGAGCCTTTGGGTAGACGAGTGTGCAAGTGTCATCTTTGCCCAGCAGCCCTGGCCGTCATTTTGGAAGACGATGTGGCATGGCGAAGCCAACATGCTGAGTTATTATCTTTTGCTGCGCGGCTGGGTCCATCTGGGAAATACTGAGTTTATTGTTCGCTCCCTGTCCGTCATTCCTGCTGTAGGAACGGTGTTCGTTGTCTACATCCTCGGGAAGCGGCTTTTTTCAGCTCAGGTAGGTCTGGTAAGCGCGTTGCTATTGGCGGTCAATGCTTGCCATGTGGCTTATTCCCAAGAGGCGCGAGGCTACGCACTTCTGCTTTTGCTTTCCTCCCTGTCAATACTCACGTTTGTGACAGCCATCGAGCGTGCCACCACCAGAAGCTGGCTTCTTTATGCTCTTGTAACCGTGGCCGCCGTCTACACCCACTTCTTTGCCGGATTCCTGATCGTCGCTCAGTGGGTTTCTCTGGCTTTCTTGCCTCGCCGTGCCATTGATCTAAGAAAGTTCTACTGCAGTGCATCGCTGATCACGATATGCATCTTTCCAGCGTTGTGGTTCGTATTGCGGAAGGATGTCGGCCAGATCGATTTCATCCCCAATCCCGGCATTTTGGAACTTTACCGTCTTATCTTGTTCCTGACCAGCTATGGCGGCAAAGTCTTTGGCATTCTTCTGGCAATTATTTATCTCGCCTGTCTTGGCGTGAGCCTGCGAATATTTTTGACAAACTGGCGGCACTCCCGGCAGTCCATTGAAAGCTGGCGCCTGGCATTGCTGTTGAGCTGCGTGTTTTTACCTGTTCTGCTGGATATCAGCATTTCTCATCTGGGAAAGCAGATCTTCTACTACCGATATCTGCTGATTTGCCTGCCAGCGCTGGTCGTGCTGGCGGCCCGCGGGTTCTGTTGTCTGCGATCACGGCGTGTTGTTGTCACTGCACTCGTGGCCGTTTCTGCTCTATCGATGGCGACGGTGTGGCGATACTATGCAAAACCCAAAGAGGACTGGAGAGAAGCTACTCACTACCTGCTATCGAACAGCCGGCCAGACGATACCGTTGTTTCCTATCCGTGGTATGCCCAGGAACCGCTTAAGTATTATGAAGAGCAACTTCGTCCTTCGGCAAATATGCTGCGTTTAGTGCCGGCGCAGATGTACTCGGTAAACGCGCCCCAACTCAATCGCTTTGAAGTTGTCTGGCTGCTTTCCTGCCGGGAAGATGCCTATCTCCGTCTGTTTCGCAAAGGCTTGTCCAGGGCCTACCCCTACCATCATGAATGGCGCTATGACGGGGCCATCACGGTAGAGCAATACTCTAATCAGGAGTTGACCGCCCATAATGATCAGGACATCAACTCCGTCGCACGTGCTGTGTCTCCAGGTCCATTGAGATGATGACTTACCCCATGTCGAACCCGCTCGGCGGCAAAGCGGAACAAGACCCGATTCACTGCACTATTGTCATTCCCGCCTACAACGAGGCCGAGCGCATTCCCCGGACCCTCGACCACATTCTGGATCATGCATGCGAAAGACAGTGGCCGGTCGAAGTCATCGTAGTTGATGATGGTTCAACGGACATCACTGCCGAGGTCGTTTCCCAATATGCAGCCAGAAGTTCGACAATTCGTCTGATCAAGAATCCTGTCCACAGGGGGAAGGGGCACTGTGTCCGCACCGGCGTGATGAATGCGGCCGGACACGTAATTCTGATAACAGATGCCGACCTGCCCGCCTTCATGGAAGAAGCACCATTACTTCTGCAGGTATTGGCTGAAGGCGCTGATATCGCTATCGGTTCACGGTGGCTGCGGCCCAGCCTGCAGCAGGTAAGACAATCTTTCCTCCGCCGGAACCTTAGCCGCTGTTTCAATTTGTTTGTTCGCTGCCTTCTCGGGCTGGGCTTCAAAGATACGCAATGTGGATTCAAGGCGTTCACCAGCCGCGCTGCCAGCCTGACGTTCCGGTTCCAGACCCTCTCCGGTTGGGCTTTTGATGCGGAACTTCTCGTTATTGCAAAAAGTCTTGGGCTAACGGTCAAAGAGGTCCCTATACGGACCCACCATGATGCTCGCTCCAAGTTGAAACCGCTTTTGCACGGTTTCCAAATACTCTCTGATCTCCTGCGGGTAGCGTGCTGCAGGCTTTGTGCCAGGTACCCCAGCCCGGTTGCCCCCTGCCTCCTGCCGCACGCGCGGCATGCCGGCAACAGGAGCCTGTGGTCTCACTTCCTGCGCACGCCCGCGGCCGCAGGATTGGCGGGGCTGGCATTGTTTGCAACAAGCATGCTTATGCGCGACATCGATGCGGTCGCCGGATCAA
>QIAW01000375.1:0-5672 GCA_003225655.1 Acidobacteriota bacterium | reverse complement strand
AATGAGATTTAAAACGGATTTCGAAGTGTGACAACGACAGAAGATGAAACCGCCCTCCAAGCTTAAACCCATTCTTGCGATTGCCGGTGTGATGCTACTGCTGATAGCCGCCTTCGTTGGGCTGAGAAACTGCGGTAACTATCTCATCGTCGACAATGCCTCCAAGTCTGACGTGATACTGGTACCCTCCCGCGGAATGCCGCTTCGCTATGACAGAGGTGTGGATTTGCTCCGCAACGGATACGCCGGGCACATAATTGCCGATGTGCCGGCATTCACCTACTTTGGACATCCTGCGCCCGAATTGGCCCAGCAATATTTTGCTCAGCAGCCCGATCTGGCCGGCAAAGTGGATGTTTGCGCTGTTAATCTCACTTTGCCTGAAAGTGCGCAGGCAGCCAGGTGTCTGGAGAAGTTTCAGCCCAAGAGCGTCTTAATTGTTACCGGCCAATTTCAGACCCGGCTTACTTTGAAAGTCTTCTCGCACGATCTTCCACAATATCAATGGTCTGTTATTCCCGCCCAGCGCCGTCGCCAATACCCGGTAAAATGGTGGACTGACGGAAATATCGCCAAGATCGTTTTCCTGGAATGGAATCAATTAATTTGGTGGGAGTGTTTTGGGCGTTAGGTCGCCCAGGCCAGATCATTTTCATGGTTACTGTACACTTTCCTAGGCCAACAAGTGTCAGGCGCAGCTTCAAGGCTGCGGAAAAAGCCCTCGTGTGTGAAGCCGTGTATCAGGGCACGAGTTTACTCGTGCCGTAAGTCGTTTAAAAATAACAATTTCTTGTTGCCGCAGGCATGCGCGCAGCGAAGCGGAGCGCCCAGAAAAAAGTTACAGTAAGCCTGAAGATGCTCTAGATCGCAGAAATCGCACCAGGCCGATTCGCGGGCGAAGAAAGATTCAATGACCGAGTACTGACTGCTGACTGCTTTTTCACGCCATCAACCGGGTAAACGTAGCCCGAACTCCAGCCGTGACGCGATCAAGTTCGTGTTCAATCCCTTGGGGAAAATCAGTCTTCAGGATGCGGCCCACGAGTTTTTCTACGACTTCGGTTCCATGTTCGCTGCCCGGAGGCGCAGGCCGTGCGCGCCCTTTCACCAGGCGAATGACGTGGTCCACTGTGCGCAGGAATTCGGCGGCATAATCCAAGGTAGCGCAATCGGCATCGCCCAGCAGATTGTAACTGGCAAGGGCATACAGCCGGTCACGGATATTAACGCACGCATGGGCCATGCCATGCTTGATTTGCAGATATCCGGCGAGAAAATCAATATCGTAAAATCCTCCTGGTCCGCGCTTGAAGTTCTTGCCCTTTGCGCTCTCCGCCTCCGCCAGTTTGGTCCGCATCTCCAGTACCAGCGGCAAGAAGTTTGGCAGCGCGGAAAAACGTTTAATCTCTTGCAAGACTGTATCAACGGCACGTGCCGCCAGATCATCTGGGCCGGCGATGGGGCGAATCTTCGAGAAGCTCAGCGCCTCCCATGCCCGGGCTTCACCCTTTTCGGAAAAATATTCGTGCAGGGCCGAAACCGTGCACACTAGGTCGCCGTCGGCTCCCAGCGGCCGCAGACGGGTATCTACCGGGAAAACTGTGCCCTCTTGGGTATAAGCAGTAAGAATATCTACGGTATGTGCGGCAATCTTGGCCGCCACCACGGGATCAAGGTCATCGGAGCGTACGAAAACCAGGTCCGCGTCCGAGGCAATATCGAATTCATAGGTTCCCAGCCGGCCCAGGGCAATTACCGCCAGACCTGTGGATTTCAGTTCATAACGGCTCTGCGCGATGGCCAGGGCGGCCCGGATGGCCGCATCGGCAGCACGCGAAGATTCCAGCAACGAATCAAAGACACAGCGGGCGTTGAGGATATCCGTAACCCCCAAAATGAAAACCCGGCGGCGATAGTGCTTGCGCAGAAGCACCATTTTTTCCGTGTAACTGTATTCTGCTCCGGGCAGAAACTCCAGCGTCGTATCCGGAATCTTCACGCTGTTTTCGGCAGCGAGGTTGAGCCACTCCTGCTGCGTCGCATGAAAATGCAACGCCGGGTCTTCTAACGTGGCGATCTCTTCCGGATGCCGTATCAGCATGTCAGAGAGGTAGTCGCTGTTCTCAAAGATCGAGAGGGCGCGCTCCAGCGCCTCTCCCGACTCCACCACCGAGGCCCAGCGCTCCGAGCTGGTAAGCGCGGAGCTGAGAAAGCGGTGCAGCATGCGGCGCATGCGGCTGCTCAAATCGCGCCGGGAAGCCATTTTGTAAAGAGGCAGTGAATCCACCGCCAGACGATGCAGCACCTGCTCAAAGGATTGCTCCCGGCCGGGCTCGGCGGCCGGCATCGGGCGCAGCCGGAATTGTTTTCCCGCCTCCTCCTGCTGCTGCATGACCTGCTGCTCGTGGATGATCCGCTGATAGATTTGCGCCACGCGGTTCATCTTCTCCTGCAGGCTTTTCACCATCTGGTTGCCAAAGTCGGGCGTGTGGCGTTCATGAGCAGGCGTCACCGAACGGGCAATAATCATCAACTCGTCAGCAGATTCGGGTAATCGATGGGTCTGCTGCCCGTGCTTCAATTGCAAACGGTGCTCGATGCGCCGCAGAAATTCATAGGTGTCGTTGAGTTCGTGGAAGTCCTTGCCGCTAATGTGGTTCTTGTCATGCAGCTTCTGCAGCGAAAATAATGTTCCGCTCGATCGCAGCCACGGCTCTTCGCCGCCATAAACGCGTTGCAGGCACTGTACAAGAAACTCAATGTCCCGGATGCCCCCGCGGTCCAGTTTCACGTCAATTCCCTGCTCGCTTTTGTAGACCGCGCGATTAAATTGGCGGCGCGAGCCGATTTTTTCGCGCGATGCCAGCGCCGTCTCCATGGCGCTGAAGTTCAAGCCTTTACGATAGACGCGTGGCTGCACGCCGCGAATAAACTGCCGTGAGAGTTCAATATCTCCCGCCGAATGCCGCACTTTAATCAACGCCTGTAGCTCCCAGTCATGGGCTGCTTCCTGGTAATAGCGCAACGCCTGGGCGAGCGGAATTGCCGGTTCCCCCTCGTTTCCCTGCGGCCGTAAACGCAAGTCGATGCGGAAGACCGCGCCTTCTTTGGTCGGACGCGAAAGCGTCTCCGTAACCTGCTGCGCCAGGCGGGCAAAATATTCCCGGTTGTGCAGCGCCTCGGAAGCGGGATTCTCCCCGTCTTCAAACAAAAACAACAGATCAACATCAGAGCTGTAATTCAGCTCGCTGCCGCCGAGTTTGCCCAGTGAGAGCACCGCAAAATCAGTATCCAGCAATCGCTCTTCGTTCCCCAGATGCTGCGGGGCCCCATAGCGTTTGCGCAAAGCGGAATCGCATTCAATCCACGCCTTCTCGATCAGCACATCGGAGAGCGCCGAAATTTCTACCGTAATCTCAGCCATGCTGGCAATCCGCAACACATCGCGCAACATGATGCGGATGTATTCCCGCTTCTTGAAGCGCGTCAATAAAGCGGAAAAATCGCCCTCCGAGGAGCGTGCTCGCAGCCGGGCAAAGCGTTCGCTGTACTCTTCCCGCGACTGCGAACGGTCAAGGTTCTTTTCGCGCGCCAGGCCGTGCAGCAGATCGGGGTTCTGGATCAGCGTCTCTCCCAGGTACTGGCTGGAAGCAAAAACCGTAAGTGAGTAATGGATCAAGAACGGGTGCGTCTCCATCAGCCGGAGCACGCCGATATCAACCTCTGCGCAAAGGCGTTCAAAAAGATTCAATGCAGAATCCGGGTCGGGAGAATCCGCCAGCAGCGATGCAACCAGCCGCGTCACCGCATCGGGCACACGCTTGCCAATCGCCTCGAGGTTGGCCGCCGCCCGCTGCTGATCGCGGAAAGGAATCGCGGAAAGTTGTAGTACGCTCTCGCCCAAGGGCTCAGAATAGCACTATTTGCCGCGGCCCATCTGCGCTTCATTTTTGGATACTGAGGATTGATTTTTCATAGACCTTGATTGAGCTGGAACGGCGCCCAATAGACTAACTCTCGCCCCTGCGGTTAGGCGCTCGCACTCAAAAGATATTCTTGAAAAAACCTCTTAGAGCGGTTCCACAATTACTGTATCCCTATCGTGGAAGAGCACGGCTTCCAACGCCTGCGGAAACTCTCGTGTGTGAAGACTTGTATCAGGGCACGACTTTCAGTCGTGCCGTAAATGCTTGCAAACTAACGGTTCCTTGCTGCCGCAGGCATGCGCGGAGCGCACAGAATAATCGTTTTTCCGCAGCCTCTTCCAGCCGTGCGTTAAGATGCGAAGGAAATGGGCTTTCAGCCGCGGTCTCCTGCAGATACACCATCTCTGGAACTGCTCTAGCTTGGCGCTGCGCGCTGGTACAAAACAACATTGGAGTGCTCTAGCCAACCGTTTTGTAGGGCGGTGGCGTCTCGCCGCTGTCGCGTGGGCGTGCCTTAGTGTTGCCGTTGTGCGATTTACAGCCCCTTATAGAGCTGGAAGGGCGCCCAGTAGAATGGCCGGCGATAAATGCCATCTGAATGGAGTAAGGCCAGCTTGGCGGTCCGCAGCGCCACCGCTGGATCGCGCCCAGCATTGATCTCGGCGTAGAAGCGATCCATGAATTGTGGGGACCTGATGCGCGCCCGCGCGCAGGAACGCCCAGGAGAGCCCCACCAGTCCTTCGCCGGCATAGGTGCGCCCGCTGGCGCCCTCACAGCTCGAAATAGTCACGAGTTTTGCATGCAGGCGTTTCCCTACAATGTCACGCGCATAGAGTTTGTAAGAACTCTCCTCCCCGGAAAGAATCACGGCCGAATCCAGAGGGCTCGCCCGGCTCGCGACCCCATGAGCTACAAAATGAATATACGAAAAGCTTCCGGGGTCGCCCTTTAGGTAAGCCTGCGCAGTTGCATTCTTACCTGAATAGGTCTGCACCTGGTCGGGCGGGAAATACTGCTTCACGCGCTCAACCTCAGAAGCCGCTTGCGGCAAAGGTGGATAGAGCGGGGAAACCGGATCGCCAATGAGCAGCAGCCTCTTATCGGCGAAGCCTTCCTGTGCCGACGCTGATCCTCGCAAAAGCAGCAGCGAACTGGCATTGGTGATGACGACGTCTTCAATCCAATAGTGAAGCTGCGGGTCCGGAACAAGTAAAGTCTCGAAGTTTAGTTCGTAAAGGCTTCCCGAAGGAATAACCGCGATGTGTGAACCTTTGGGAATGAGCTTTTGTGCGGGCGCCACCAGCATGTTGTACAGTCTTTGTCCGTTAGCATCGGCGATTTCGCGTGGGTCCCGCGGACCTGCCAGCGTCTTGCGATAGCTCTCTACCGTCTGGTTGATTACTGATTCTCCGGGCAATACAAACATGGCCGTCCGTGAAGGAGTGATAGCCCAAAGATATGAGTGCTCGGGCGCGAGCCAATAAGAGAGCACGATTGCATTTGCCCGTTTTGCAACGCCTTCAGATTGAAACACTTTGGAATCTGTGAAGTTTGTTGTCCTCGCCAACCGGAGGCCCTCTATCAAAGTTTGCGCCCGGTTCGTCTCTACAAGCCGCAAAGCTTGACCGTTTCTTCCACGGCTTACGAGGTACGCTACGTAGTCGTCGTACACGTCGATTGTATTCGCAAGAAAGGTCAACTTATATTCGTCTTGTTTAAGAGTAGACCTTGCCTGACTGATCGTG
>QIAW01000373.1 GCA_003225655.1 Acidobacteriota bacterium | reverse complement strand
TCCGAGCCGCCTTCAAACCCAGCACTGACGTGCTGGGCTATCGAGATTTCGTCGCTTCGCGACTTGTATTGAAGGTGCCGGCTGAACTGAAAAACCAGACTTGACATAGTATTCGCAGCTTCGGCGAGATGAAAATCAAACTTTGTGCTGGGCCATCGAGATGGCCTCGCTTCGCGACTTGTGCTGAAGGGGCCGGCTGGATCGGAAAGACCCACATCTGCAAGAAACGCACAGATGTGGGCACCTTAGCATTGGGTATCCTTTTCATCATAAAAAAAGTAGGGGAGCCTGATGGCTCCCCTATTTCAAACTTAGATTACGACCTCAGAAAGTAACGCGCAGAGCGAACTGGAATTGCCGCATAAGAGCATTGGAAGCGATGCTGGTGATAGTGCCATCGCTGCGGGTCGCTGACTTAAGCAGCCCAGTCTTGGAGTCGAAGTCGCAATCAACGCAGTTGCTGGGTTGGCCAAGATTAACGTGGTTAAACACGTTGAAGGCTTCAGCGCGGAATTGGGTGCGAATGCGTTCGGTTATGGTGAAGTTTTTGAAAACCGACAGGTCGGTGTTAAAGAAGTGTGGGCCAAAAACTGAATTGCGCCCACTGCCGAACTGCTCCTTCTGTGGTCGCAGATACGGTCCGGAGACGGCACCGTTGGCGCCCAGGAGGGCGGGGGACACCCCAAAGAACCCATGCCGACTACCCCCCGTGCTTACGTCTCCAACAAGAATCGCGCGGCAAGGCCCGGTATCGCGGTCGGCACTACACAGTTGATATTGGGGAGAAAAAGGCAAACCACTCTCCCAGCTGGTTACGCTGTTAACCTGCCAGCCGCCGAATATGGCGTCCAGGCCGCGGTTTGCGCTGGACATGAACTGTTTGCCGCGGCCAAAGGGCAGCTCATAGACTTCGCTCAGCACAAAGACGTGCTTGCGATTGAAATCATCAGGGCCGTAATTGACTCGTGGATCAATCGCGTAATAACCGGCGTCATGGTCAAGGCTTTTTGACCACGTATAGTGAGCGATCATCTGCAAGCCGTGGCTGAAGCGCTAGTCGATCTTCGTCTGCAATGAGTTGTAGTTGCTGGAAGTGCAGTTGCAGAAGAAATCGATGTTTTGGGTCCAGCCGTAGCCGATGAAGGGCTTGCGGGCATCGCTTGATACGCCGCTGGCGAAACCCACCACTGTAGGCTCGTTGGCGTTAAAAGCCGGGTTGTTTTGTACAAATCCATGCGTGCCTTTATTGCCCACATAACCGATCTCAAAGGTCATGGTTTTCGACAGCTCGCGCTGCACGGTGACGTTATAGGCGTCCAAGGCGGGCAGCCGCATCTTCAGCGGCCGGGCCCGAGCAAAGACACCCACCGGCAGGGGCAGTAGACCATCGGCTGGCACCGCCGGGAACACAGGCGCGGCGGGCCCTTGGGCAAGCGTAAAAACCGCGTTGGTGATGACGCCGCTCACCTTGGTCGAATTGTCTTCCTGTACGGAAAGGACGGGCAAGTTCTGGGTCACGGCATGGCCGAAGATGGAGCCAAAGACACCGATATCGTAACTGCGCCCGTAGCCCATGCGGACGACCGTCTTGGGCGTCACTTGATAGGCTATGCCAAGACGCGGAGCAAAATTGGTCCAGGTATTTTTCACATTGAAGTGGTCGTCAATTTTGCCTTCGCCGGCCACGCGAACGTTGCCCGTGCTCAAGTCCAGCAGACCGCCATTATCTTTGCCGTTCACCGTCTCGGGGAAGTAGATGTCCCAGCGCAAGCCGTAATTGATGGTCAGCTTGGGCGTGGCGCGCCAAGTATCCTGCCCGTAGAAGAACCACCGCTTCTGCCGCTCGGCGGCGGAGGTGCTGGTGCTTGCATACCGTGTGAAGCGGGTGACATCGCCCAGCAAGAAAGTGGCCAATGAGACTCCACTTCGCCGGCGCGGTGCCGATCGCTGGGCACGCGCAGGTTTAGGGCGTAGCGAATATCCCCACCAAATTTGATGGAGTGGTTGCCGCGGATCTTGGTCCAGTTATTGACGAACTGATATTGGTTCTCGCTCTCCAGCAGCGGGCAGTTGCAGCGGTTGATGCCAAGTCCAAAACCAATGCCGCTAAGAGCGCCAGTCTTGGTGATGTCGCCGGTATTCTCTTGACCGGAATCACCAAAACTGCCAATAAAGAAACCAGGCTGGCCGGAAGTAAAGTCGGTACCGAGGTTAAGACCGGGAATGCCAATATCGCTGGCCGGCGTAGTGCCCACACCTTCCGGCACGACATTGACGTGGTACTTCATGTAGCCAAAGCGGAAATCGGTAAGCAAGCTGGAACTCAAGGTGTAATCGAAGCCTGCGGCGATGCTCTGGTTCTTGACGTTAGACTGACCCGCGAAGCCGCCGTCGCCGAAACCTCGACCGCCGAGGATTGCTCCACCGGTGTCAAAGGCGCCACCTGCCGACTGGTTGAACTTGGCGAAGCTGTAGCGCCCAAAGACACTCATTCTTTCCGTGGCGTGGAAGTCACTGCGGATGTCGAAGGAATCGTCGTTGAAGACGCCAGTGCCGCTGGCAGCGTAATTGGAGAGGATCGGCGAGACCATATTTATGTTAGAGGGCGGCATCGCTTTCAGAATGGCGATAGCCTGCGGCGAAAGCCGACCGGCGGGAATAATATTTCCCGGAAAAGGGGTTGCGACCACGATGAATTTTCCCGGATTATTAGGATCCGGCACCAATGTCTGAGTAGCCGGATCAAAAATCTGCTGGCTATATTGGCTCAAATTGCAGTCGAGACCGGCCAGGCAAGTGCTTCGCACCAAGTCGCTGGGCACGGTTTGCGTAAACGATGCTCCGCTCTTTCTACGGGTTCCCTGATAGTCGCCAAAAATGAACAGCTTGTTCTTGATGATGGGGCCGCCGAGGGAGCCGCCGTACTGTCCCCACAGGGTTTGCGGCAGAAACCTTCCCGTGAGACTGTTTTTCTTTTGATTAGCGAAAGGATCACGCGCCTGGTTGGCGTCGCTGCGGCGGAAGCCAAAGGCAGATCCGTGAATGGAGTTGCTGCCCGATTTGGTCTGCGAAGTCACCACACCGGCGATGGCCTGGCCAAACTCCGCATCATAGTTCTGGCTGGTGATTTTCGCTTCCGTGACCGACTCGAGCGGCGGATTGATGACAATAATTCCCAGGATGGGATCGCGATTCTCGGTACCATCGAGCTGGAATCCGGTGCCGCTGAAAGTCTGGCCGTTGACTTTAGTCTGCAAGCTGCCCTGCGGATTTTCGCTCGAAGCATGCGACCAGGATTGCTGCTGTGTGCCGGGAGTTCCTAAAATCAAGCTGGTGAAATTACGGTTGTAAATCGGCAACTCCTGCACTTGTTTTTCCGAGAACAGCGTGGCCACGTCGGCGCGATCGGTCTTTAGCTGCGGGGCCTCGGCAGTCACTTCGACGGTGGATTCGGTGACGCCCACCTGGAACTGACCATCGGCGCGGGTGGAGACGTCGGCGGAAACTGGAACAGCCTTAAATTCCAGGGTCTTGAATCCCGAGGCCTCGATGCGAACGTCGTAAGGGCCGGGGATCAGGTGAGTGACGCTGTAGTTTCCCGTGTCGTTACTGGTCGCCGTTTCGGTTGTCCCTTGCCGCTGCGATGACACGGTCACTTTGGCGTTGGGAACCGCCGCGCCG
>QIAW01000374.1 GCA_003225655.1 Acidobacteriota bacterium | reverse complement strand
GGTTGTCACCTGCAGCCCGGAGCAACGTGTACAGCGTTTTGCCGCCCGCGCCAAAATGAATCTGGAGGAAGCGCGCCTTGAGGTCGAGCGGCGCATGGCGGCGCAACTGCCGGACGAGGAAAAAATCAAAGTCGCGGATTTCGTCATTGAGAACCGGGGCACGCTATCTGAATTGGAGCAGAAAACAGAGGAACTGATGGCCGCCTTGAGGAGTTGGAACCTCACGGCCCAGGTCAAAGAGTAGAGTTATGAAACCAACGCCATTGAGCTTAAGCGTATGAAGAAACCCTATCGCGACATTTATCTGAGGGCTCCGCAACGCTGCCCCTTCGCTTTGCGCTCAGGGTTCGCTGCTTCGCCCTCGCGCTGTGCTCGCGCGATCTGGGCGCTCGCTTCGCGCTCACCCATGTTAGGAAGAATTTCGTAAAAAGTTTGAAAGATATTAAGTAACGCCATTGAGTTTAAGAGTATGAAGAAACCATATCGCATCCTAGTTTTGGTTGCTGTCTTCGTGGGCGGCTTTTACTATTTCACCACCCATCATCGCGAGCTGGGGCAGAGGAATCCGCTGAGCACGATTGTGGCCCGCCCCACGCATGTGGAGATCACCGAGGCCGCCGAACCGCAGACCTTCGATTCCGAAGAGCAGACCAACATCAACGTTTATAAGAAGGTCCTGCCGTCAGTGGTCAACATCACCTCGCGCACGGTGCAATTTGACTTCTTCTACGGCGAGGTGCCCGAAGAAGGACAAGGCTCGGGCTTCATCATCGATCGCCAAGGACACATCCTCACCAACTTCCATGTGATCGCCAACGCGCACCAGATTGAAGTCACCACCTCTGACAAGAAAAGATACCGCGCCCAGGTCGTCGGGGTCGACCGGGTGAATGATCTGGCGGTCATCCAGATTCATGGCGATGGCCAACTTGATCCCGCCACGCTGGGCGACTCCAAACGCCTGATTGTGGGGCAAAAAGTCTTCGCCATCGGCAATCCTTTTGGACTGGCGGGAACCATGACGCGGGGCATCATCAGCTCGATTCGTCCTGTACGCGGACCTAACGGCAACTACATCGATGAAGCCATTCAGACCGATGCCGCCATTAATCCCGGCAACTCCGGCGGCCCGCTGCTCAACTCGCGCGGCGAGGTGGTTGGCATGAATACGTTTATCTTGAGCGAAGCGGGACAGAGCGCCGGCCTGGGTTTTGCCATTCCCATCAATGCCGCTAAGGCCGTGCTCAATGACCTGATCACCATTGGCACCGTGCGCCGGCCCACGCTGGGAGTGGTTACGCTGCCCATCGGCCCTGAGCTTGCCGGCCAGATGGGATTGGCCGCGGAACACGGCGTGCTGATCTTGCAGGTTGTCCCCGGGGGCGCCGCCGAGCGCGCCGGATTACACGGCGGCACCGAGCGCGCCTACCTGGGTAATACGCAGATCATGCTGGGCGGCGACCTCATCGTTGCCGTTGACGGCGAAGACATTCAGGACCAGCAGGATATGGCGCACGTCATGAACCGGCACCGCGCCGGCGATACCGTGCATGTAACTTTCTATCGCGGTAAACGCAAGATGGAAGTGGATATCGCCCTGAGCGAGCGCGGACAACAAACTTAAAAAGCATTCAGCACTCAGCGGTCAGCCCTGATACTAATTACGATTTGACGGTTTTCGATTGACGATCTGCAGCGCTAATCGTCAATGTTCCAAAAATAATCGCCGAAACTCGACGCCAAATCGTACTTCGTAAATCATACTTTCTTGGCTGAGTGCTGGCTGCTAAATGCTGACTGCTTCTTTTAGCGATGCTGGCGTCCATTCGAGATACTTTTCGCCGTCTGGGGAACGATCAGTACCGGGCGCTCAGATGAGCAGGCCACCTCATAGGCAATACTGCCGATAAAGTTATTTCTGCCCGCAGAGAGGGCGCTCAAGCCGCGCGCGCCCATCACCACCACGTCGCTGTGCAGTTCGTTGGCGGCCTCAGGGATGCCCTGCTCCGGCTTGCCAAACTTCACCAGGCATTGTGCCCTGCCGAAAGCCTCTCCACCATGCGCCAGCAAGTGGCCATCCAGCCAATTCTGCAGTGCTTCAAAAGCCACGATCACGGCATCATCGTACAAAACGCCTTCCGGTTTGGCCTCAACCTGCAGGACAATCAGTTTCGCGTTGTGCTCTCTGGCCATATCGTAAGCGCAATGCAGGGCATGAACAGAGGCTGAAGACTGATCGGTGGCGTAGAGCACGTTGCGAACCCCAAGCTGTGGTGTTGGGTTTCCAGGCGATTGCGGTCCAAAGACCATTCCTACTTCAGATTGCTTGTAGGCGCCCAGCACCAGCAGGTCGGGGCGGCTGACTTCCAACTCTCGCAAGAGAGCGGTGACACTCGACTCCCTCTGCTTGGGCGCTCCTGGCTTTCGCACCAGGAAGACATCGGAAGGCACACCGAGCAGCTTCGCGATCTCAACCGCTGGGGCGACATCGTGAGGCAGGGCGAGAACGACCATACCAGGCTGCACTGCGTCATGCCGTAGCCTGGTATTCAAGACCGAGGTGGGTCTGCTTGTCTCCTGAACCGGCACGCGAAGTTCAGGTCGTACAACGTTCATGTCGGGCATGCTCCTATTGTAGGGGTGAACAACTCCAAATAGAGCTGATGATCGTCACAGCGAGCACGGGCGAATTCCCCTTTTGGGGCTCACTTCATTGTGGGACCGTCATACTGTATAGTTAAGAGCCAAGAAGGTAAACCAATGCTAAACCACTGAAGTCAAAA
>QIAW01000372.1 GCA_003225655.1 Acidobacteriota bacterium | reverse complement strand
ACTGACCGGCTTAAAGGAATCCAGGAGAGATAGGCAATCACCCAACCTATGAACGGTGCTGCCAGCAGGCGGGCCCAGACTGCTTTGCCCAGCAGCCAGGAAGCACAGGCCACCGTCAGCGCGGCAAGCATGGCGCCGTGCATCGCGCCGGCGGGAATGACATGCCACTTGAAGTGCTCACCCCCGGCGGCGACGGGAAACTCGGCGTAACAGAGCGACGCATTGATGGCGCCGCCCACGGCCCCCAGCAGAGCGATGCCGAGGAGACCTGAGGTGCGAATGGAAGGTGTGGGCTTCATCGTGCCTCCCTCCATCTCACACGCTACTTGAACCCGGGTACGAGGTCAACGTGTCTTCGCAACCAGAGACTTAAAAAAATCGACCAACTGGAAGCCAACATATTCGTCTCTTCTGCAGTCACGGTAATAGCAATTCCAATAGCTGATGACCCTTTGTTCAGTCAGGGTAAGGAACTGCGGATTCATCTTGAAGAACTGCTCGTAGATTGAGTTGTCCAAAGTACTTAGGTGGTGCTGTATGACCTGAAGTATTTCGATAACGTACTCTCCAGCAAGCTGAACGACGAAAGGCGGGATCCAAACGTGGTTAGAACAAATGATTCGCGTTAAATATTGTTGGCGAATGAAGCCGTCATTATGTCTAGTCAACAGGCAGTCAACCAATTCTCTCTGAAGACTCGTCAAGGAAGCCGTCTGAATCAGCGCTGGGTTGTGATAGATCCGGAAGGGCAGCGCAACAACTCCGTCCGCGATTCTTAGTGAAAACGTGCGCAATGGATAAGAACTTTCCGCAAATGCGGACAACGCAACGACTGCATCCTTCCTCAAGGCTGCGGGAAAAGCACGGGTAAGCTCGCTGTTGCTCAGGTGCATAGCGCTCAATGGATGTATTACTTACTCAAGATAGGTCTGTGTTGGCGGCTTTCTGTATTGATGCACTCTTCCTTCAGCATCAGCCGCTCGACCGGTTTCCCCCCGATCAAATGCGAATCAATGATCTCGTCAAGGTCGGCGGCGCGCACCCCGCCGTACCAAACGGCCTCGGGATATACCACGATATTGGGGCCGTGCTCGCACTGGTCGAGGCAGCCGGCCTTGTTGGCGCGAAAGCGGCGCTGCAGCCCGCGGGCCTGCTGGTTGGTGCAAATGAAGATATGTTTTTCAAATTTCGCCATTGCCAACATTATCCCAGATGTATGACAGCTCGCCGCTGCAACCAAAAATCCAATCAAAACAAGTGGCCTTAGTTTGTGCCCTTTGTGGTTAGTTTTGTCCTACTCAGCCGCCTCTCCGCGGTGGGTTGGCCTCTCAGGATAGAAGGATTTACAATTTAAGGCGGGAACAGATTGACCCTGCTCCGCCTGCGTGTTAGCGTAACCCTCTGTGAGATTTCCTGCTCATCACCCGCGCATGTTAGACGATCTGCATATCGTAAAAGACGACATGACCGCCTTTATCGAAGGCCATGGATTGAAGCGTTTCCACGGCTTCGTCTCCGAAGAGATTTCCACCGTCAACTGGGAGCCGGGCGACAATCCCGATTCCTGGAAAGATTTTGTCGAGCTTGCCAAAGCCGCGGGCGCCTTGTTTCTCACCATGAGCGCCGCGGTTTTAGAAAAAGAAGAGCTCGATTTTCTCATCGAACGCCTGCGCAACGGCGGCTATCCCAGCGACGAGGACCAGGAAGAGGCCCGCATGCTCCGCATCTACAGCGGCAAGACGGGATTCATCCAGCTTGGCTGGCCCTGCCAGGGCGTGGTGTTTCTCTACGAAATCTCCACCGAGTGGTATGACCGCTACCAGCGCCTGGTTGATTACGCCGACGATATCGGCGGTTTCCCCATCGACGAATCCGAAGAAGAATAGACCGCGGTAATTTTCCACAGCTCCTTACTTGCTTTCCTGCTGTAATCTATTGGCTCGCATGCGATGGATTGTGAGACCGCCTGATCTTGCCGCCGCCAGCCGCCTGAGCGCTGAGGCCAAGGTCTCGCCGCTCATCGCGCATCTGCTGGCGCAGCGCGGCATCACCAGCGCCGAGCAGGCGCAGTTATTTCTCAGCCCCTCGCTGTCACATCTGCACTCTCCTTATCTCATGCTGGGGATGAATAAGGCGGTCGAGCGCCTGCGGGCCGCCATCGCGGGCAAAGAAACCGTCTTGATTTACGGCGACTACGATGTGGATGGCACCCTGGCTGTCGTAATCCTGAAGACCGCGATTGAGATCTGCGGCGGCACGGCTGATTTTCACGTGCCCCACCGCATCAAAGACGGATACGGCATGAAGAGCGACGTCATTGAGCAGGCCGCCGCCACTGACGTACGTCTGATCATCAGCGTGGATACCGGCATTCGCGCCTTTGCCGCCGCCGAAACCGCGCACCGGGTGGGCGTAGATCTCATCGTGACCGATCATCACCTGCCCGAGGTCGGCGAAATTCCTCAGGCCGTCGCCGTGCTCAACCCCAACCAGCCAGGATGCGGATATCCCTGCAAGGAATTGTGCGGCGCCGGGGTCGCCTTCAAACTGGCGCAAGCACTGCTCGAAGGCGCAGGCCATGAGCGCCTGTTGCCCTCATTCATCAAGATGGTGGCCATCGCCACCATTGCCGACGCAGTGCCGCTCACCGGCGAAAATCGCGTGCTGGCCAAGCTGGGTCTCGAGGGCTTGCGCAAGCCGGTGAATGTGGGATTGAAGGCGCTTTTCGAGGTCGCGTCGGTTGGCCGCAACGGAAGCGCGCCCTCGGCCTCTGATGTCGCCTTCCGCATCGCTCCCCGCCTCAACGCCGCCGGACGCATGGATGTAGCCAACGACGTCATCGCCTTGTTCACCATTCGCGAGATGACGCAGGCGCAGGAAATTTCCGCCAAGCTGAACCAGCTCAACGCCGAGCGGCAGAACGAAGAGGCACGCATCGTTAAAGAAATACAGGAGCGGCTGGATGGCGATGCCGCCCAGCGTGAGCCCTACTGCCTGGTGCTCGATGGCGACAACTGGCACCGCGGCGTGATTGGGATTGTTGCCACGCGCGTAGTCGAGCGCTACGGACGTCCTACGCTGGTTCTGGCCCACGATGCTGAGAGCGGGGAGGCGTATGGCTCCGGCCGCTCGATTCCGGGCTTCCATCTGCTGCAGGCATTGGAGCAGCCCGATTGCCGCAAGCTCTTCACCCGTTTTGGCGGACACGCACATGCCGTTGGCTTTTCGCTGCCCGGCGAATCCATTCCTGAGCTGCGCGCGCGGATGGAAGAGTACACCCACCGGCATCTTACCCTGGCCGATCTGGAGCCCACGCTCGAGGTGGACCTTGAAATCAAGCTGGAGCAAATCAGCCTCGACCTTTGCCGCGAGCTGCAGCAACTGGAGCCCTTCGGCCAGGGGAACCGCGAGCCGCTTCTGGCCGTCCGCAACGTGCTTCTGCAGCAGCCTCCCAAGCTGTTGAAAGAAAAGCACCTGAAGCTGCGCGTCGCCGCCGGCAATGGCCGGAATCAAGGCTACGACGCCCTGGGCTGGCGCATGGCTGAACGCACACAGAGCGAGGGGCTTATTGCCGGCGAGCGCCTGGATCTGGCCTTCACTCTGGAAGAGAACCAGCATCCTGACTTCGGCGGCCCGCAGATGATCCTGCGCGATTTCACCAA
>QIAW01000371.1:992-2264 GCA_003225655.1 Acidobacteriota bacterium | reverse complement strand
ATGTCTAATTACTTACTTTCATTACACGGTAATTTTGACCCGCATTACGGGGTCACTCAAACAATCTTAAGGAGCAGTCATGGAACCACGCGTGTTCTGGCAGGAGCTGACTGCCCGCATTGCGAAGTACGATCTGCTGCGCCATCCTTTTTACCAGGCCTGGACCATGGGCCAACTCACGCATGACGACCTGCGTGCCTATGCCGCTGATTACTATCATCATGTAGCGGCCTTCCCGGAATACTTGAGGATTTTCGAGGAACGGCTGAACCCCGCCGAGGGTGGCCCTGCGGTATGCCGAACTCTGGCTCGACTTCGCCGAAGGCATGGGCGCAAACCGCACCATGGTGAAGGGGCACAGGCCAGTCGCCGAGGTTCGCGAACTGATTTCCACCTTCGAGAAGATTGCGGAAGAAGGCACTCCGGCAGAAGCGTTGGCCGCGTTTTATGCCTATGAATCGCAGGTTCCGCGCGTGGCCAGGGAAAAAGCCGCAGGCTTGCTTTCGCGCTACGGCGCAGACACAAAAGCCTGCCACTACTTTATTCTGCACACCACCGCGGATGTCCATCACTCCCAAGTCTGGCGCGATTTGTTGGAACAGCAACTCAGCGCAACCGGGGAAGGTTGTGCCACACATGCTCTGGACGCGGCGGAAAAAATCGCGCAAGCTCTGTGGTGCGCGCTCGACGGCATTGAGCGTGAACGCCAAACGCGCATGGCTGCGTAGTTGGATATACGTACAGAACGGCAAGAGCTTTCGTTCATCGCAGAGACACCGAGAAAGAAAGTTGATCTTTCAGTTTTCTCCGTGTCTCTGGTGCCTCCGTGGTGAAGTCTATCTTCTGTGGTTAAATTAATCCCATGCCCAAGCCCATCCCCATCGGTACTCGCGGCGAAGCGCGCGAGACTGTAGAGTTCAAGCACACGCTGACGTCGCATCACGAGATGCTGCCCCCGGTCTACTCCACGCCCGATATGGTCCGGCTGATGGAAACTGCCGCCTTTCGCGCCATGCATGCTTTTTGCGAACAGGGTGAGCTGACCGTGGGCACGCACATCAACATTGAGCACCGCGCCGCCAGCGGCATTGGCGCAGAGATGGTGGCTGAAGCAATTGTGGAGTCGTTCGATGGCCGTTTTTATACTTTGCGTGTCAGTGTCCGCGATGAGGAAAGAGAAGTGGGCCGGGGCACGGTGGGCCGCGCAATCATCAATGTGAATCAGTTTATGGAAAAGCTGCGGGCGGCGCGGCCGGCGGATTAGCTTTCATT
>QIAW01000371.1:0-971 GCA_003225655.1 Acidobacteriota bacterium | reverse complement strand
CCATCGCCGCACGTCCAACGCCATTTTTCACGCAGGCGATAGCGGCCATCGGGCAGAATTTCGGGCACAGAGTGGCACTCACCGGTCATAAATTCCCCTGTCTGGTTCAAGTGGTGATAGCGCATATCGAGCGAGCCGTCAGGATTCAATTTCGCCAACAGGCTTCCCAGCAACACCTTGCCTCCACCATAGGCGGCCCACACGACATTTTCCTGCTGATGATAATGAAAGTGAGTTTCCGCGCCGGCTTCGCCGTTCGTTGAGTTGCTGACGGAACGGAAGACGCGCCCCTCGTAATTGAATTGCATCGTCTAAGCATACCCGAGGGACGGGCGCAGTCCCGTAGCGGCGCAGGTTCCGCTGTCGCATCTTGGCGCGTGTTCATTCGTGGGCGCGAGGGGGTAACAGTCTTCTTTTGGCTGCGGAGCCCTTGGATAAGAGGGGTGAGCGCGAAGCGAGCGCCGGATCGCGCGAGCGTAGCGCAAGGGCGCAGCAGCCTTCTTTTGGCTGCGGAGCCCTTGGATAAGAAGCCCCATCTCAGATATTTACCCGATGGTGCATGTACCAACGGCATGAATAGAATCCCTCGAGTCAATTCCCCACCGAGAAACTTTCGTGTAGATTTAGACATCTTCTCTGGGCGTAATTGCTTTCTAAATCCAGAGCACGTCAGCAGGAGGTCCAGAGCACGTCAGCAGGAGGTCGAAGCAGGGATATGCAGGCCGTTGTTGTACTGATGATGTTCGCCAATGCCGTTTTGCCGGGAGTGCATCCCGCGCGCAAGCCTGCCCACCTGGTTTCGCACCACCGCCACCACCTGCGCCGCATTGTTTTCCACTCGCCTATCAAGGGGTCGCACGAATCCCTGGTGCGCCAAAACGAAAAAGCTACTGCCGATGAGCTCGAGCGCATCCAGGACGATGCACAACTGGAAGAGTTGACGCGCAGTGAGGAGTTGGTGAACCTGCCGC
>QIAW01000044.1 GCA_003225655.1 Acidobacteriota bacterium | reverse complement strand
CGCTTAACCCCGGCAGCACAGATTAGAACAAGCAGAGATTAACTGAATATAGAATGCAGCTTTCATCTCCCAAGTCGGCAACCGGCCATCAAATCAGCCAAAGATGCCAACTTCTTTGCGTATGTAGGCATCCATCCGCTGGGAGTTTAAGTTAGGTCCAAGGAGTTGAAATATGCCGGAAAAAGAAACCATCGAACGAGCGAAAGAGGATGAACGCGAAGGAAAATCACCGAGCACACAGGCAGGTGAATTCGTGCGGGAAGAGATGCACCACGTTCGCGAAGGCAAGCATGGCGCTCGATCACCACAGCAAGCCATTGCGATTGGCCTCTCCAAAGCACGCCGCGCGGGCGTTAAGCTGCGTGCTCCCAAAGCAGGCAGGGCCTCTGCGCAAACGCGGACCAAGGCCCAGCGCGATATTCGTAAAGGGCAAAGCTCGCGCCGGCGAAAGCCATCGGCAACGCGTTCGCGTGCCACCTCGCGTGCGCTCAAGCGGGAACCGCGCTCATCGGTATCCCAGGCAGCGATGAAAGCAGTTCGGACCAAGGGCAAGACAGGCTTGAAGCAGGCAGCACGTAAGGCCGCCAGTACACGTCAGAGACATCAGAAAGCAGCGTAGGAACGCCGGGGTGTGCCCATGATGGCGGCATACCTCCTCCCACGTTGCTCTAGTTGTGCTGAGTGATTAATTAGCCAAGCTCCTGTCCGTGCTGCTTCAGCGTCCCGCGCCGCAGTGCCCGTTCTTTCATGAGCACAAAAAATACCGGGACGAGAATAAGAACATGGATGGTGGAGGTAATCATGCCTCCGACGATTGGCGCCGCGATGGGTTTCATCACGTCTGAGCCGATGCCGCCTTCCCAAAGAATAGGGACCAAGCTGGCCAGCACAGCGAACACCGTCATCAGCTTCGGACGAAGTCTTTGCACGGCTCCGTCAATGGCTGCATCTTCGATCTCCTTGTTCGTAATCTGCCGGCCGGAGGCAAGGCGATGATCAAGCGCGGCGTGCAGATATACGACCATCACCACGCCGGTTTCAACTGCGATGCCGAACAGGGCGATGTACCCCACCCAGACAGCGACGCTGAAGTTGTAGCCAAGCAGCCACTGCAGAATTAATCCACCCGTCATTGCATAAAAAGTAGGGAGAATTAGTACAAAAGCCTCAACCACCGAATGGAAAACCATATAAAGCAGCATAAAAATGATGAAGAAGACCACAGGCAGGATGATCTTCAGCCGCTCCTTGGCGCGAAGTTCGAACTCATACTCGCCTGACCACTGGTAGGTATAGCCTGCCGGCAGCTTGAGCTTCTGGGTCAACATGTTTGAGGCCTGCTGCACAAACCCGCCGTAGTCTTTCGTGTTCAGGTCGATATAAACGTAGCCGGTCAACTGTCCGTCTTCGTCACGAATCATGGCTGGTCCGTGAGAGAACCAGATCTTGGCTACCTGCTCGATCGGAATCTGAGCACCGGAGGGCGTAGCGATGAGCACGCGCCGTAACTCGTCAACATTGTCACGGAAATCGCGCTGATAGCGGACGTTCATGGGATAGCGTTCACGGCCTTCGATATTCTCGGCGACATTCATGCCGCCCATACCCGAGGAGACGGCCTGCTGAACGTCGGCAATGGTTAACCCGTACTTCGCCGCTTCGGGACGGTTGACTTCGACGTTTATGTAAAAACCTTGCGTGACCCGCTCCGCGAAGATGGACCGGACTCGCGAATCTCCGGAGAGAACCTGCTGTATTTGCGATCCGAGTTGCTGAATTCCATCCAGAGATGGCCCTTGAATCTTCATGCCCACCGGCGTCTTGATCCCAGTCAATGCCATATCCAAACGGTTCTCTACTGGCATGGTCCACGTATTTGTCAGACCGGGAAACTGAAGCTTCTCGTCCATCTCGCGGATAAGCTTCTCGTAAGTCATACCGGACCGCCACTGCTCACGCGGCTTCAGCATGAGAGTTGTGTCGTACATGTCCAGTGGGGCGTTATCTGGGGCGCTGTCGGAGCGGCCTACGACTCCAAAGACGCTTTCCACCTCGGGAAAAGATCACTGGGTGATGGAGATTCCCGGCAGCGAAGTCGGCATGTATAAAGATGAGCCTTCGTACAAGAGCGGCATAAATTGGCTGCCCAATCTGAACATCAGCGGGAAGGTGACAACAAGGAACAGTAGATTGAGCAGAAGGGTCGTTTTCCGGTACTTGAGACACAACTTCAGAACCGGCAGGTAGACAGCCTGCGTAAAGCGAGAAATCGGATTCTCAGACTCGGGTCTGAGCTTGCCTTTGATGAACATGACCATCAGTACTGGAACCAGCGTGATGGCCAGCAATGAGGAGAAGCCGACAGCCAGGGTCTTGGTCCAGGCCAGGGGCTTGAACATTCTCCCCTCCTGAGCTTCCAGCAGGAAGACCGGAACGAACGACACCACAATGATCAGCAGTGAAAAGAAAAGGGCGGGCCCGACCTGCTTGGCGGCGTCGATCAAAATTCGGCGACGGTGTGTTTCCGTCACTTCACTTGTTTCGGTCAGTTCCACCGGATCTTTGTAAGCGGCGTGTTCCGCGTCCGCGGTGCTGACCGGGGGCACATGGTTCGCCTGGGGCTCGCGGCATCGACGAGGACGCCAATAGCCAAAGCCAGTCCGCCCAGTGACATAATGTTCGAACTAACATGGAGGTAATACATCGGAATGAACGAGGCCACGACCGCAATCGGCAACGTTATGATGGGAATCAACGCGGAACGGAAGTGGAACAGAAACACAATAATGACCAGGCTGACGATGATCGCCTCTTCGATCAAGTCTCGTTGCAGGGTTTGAATCGAGTCTTGAATCAAGCCGGCGCGGTCATAACCCGAGACCACTTCAACTCCCGGCGGCAGGGAGGGTTTGATTTCCGCCAATTTTTGTTTGACGCCGTTGATTACATTGAGTGCGTTCAGGCCAAAGCGCATCACCACAATCCCGCCGACCGTTTCGCCCTGTCCCTGCCATTCCGCTACACCTTCTCGAATGTCCGGGCCGAATGAAACCGTACCCAGATCCTTGATTAACACGGGCGTTCCATTCTTGGCGTTGACGGGCACGTTCTCCAGATCAGCCAGTGACTTCAGGTAACCGAGACCACGGATGTAGTAACGTGTCCCGCTCAACTCGAGTACCCGGCCGCCAACCTCATTGGTGCTGGACTTTACCCGGTCAATCACGGTAGAGAGCGGAATGCCGTAAGCGAGCAGCTTGTTGGGATCAAGCTGAATTTGATACTGACGGACGAAACCTCCAATACTGGCGACCTCGGCCACGCCCGGAACGGTTTCAAGCTGGTAACGCAAACGCCAATCTTGCAGGCTGCGCAGGTCTGCCAGGCTGTACTTGTGCGTGTGATCAACCAGCGCATACTCGTAGACCCAACCAGCACCTGTAGCATCGGGTCCAATCATCGGATGAACGTCGGCGGGCAATCGCCCCTGAATCTGCTGCAAGTATTCAAGCACGCGGGAACGTGCCCAGTAGATATCCGTACCATCTTCAAATACGACGAAGACGTAAGAATCATTGAACATGGTTTGGGCACGTACGGCCTTGACCTGAGGAGCAGCCAGCAATGCGGTAACAATCGGGTATGTGACCTGGTCTTCGATAATGTCAGGGGGCTGGCCCTCCCAGCTCGTGTGAATAATCACTTGTACGTCCGAAATGTCAGGCAGCGCATCCAGGGGAATCCGCTGCATCGACCAGATGCCTGCCATGACGAGCAGAAATGTCGCCGTGAAGACCAGGAAACGATTGCGAGCGCACCACTCGATAATCCACGTAATCACGTTACATTCCTCCCGTGGCGTTGACGGTGAGCGG
>QIAW01000369.1:1370-1830 GCA_003225655.1 Acidobacteriota bacterium | reverse complement strand
CTTCAAAAATGTGCCTTTAGAAACACTCACCTATTCGTTTAGTAAAAATGGTTTGCGAACGCGCATAACCAGTTGTAGCATCCGGCGAGAGCAAGCGACATACGGGCGGCGCCCGCTCCCAAGGCCACGCCTCGAAATTGTCCGCATACAATACTCCGCTCTCAAGTAAACGTCGATATCTCTAGTTCCAGGAGTGAACCATGTTGCAATGCAAAACCTCTGTCTTGCGGTGCCGCCGTGTGATCGGCTCTACAGTGGTCGTGATAATGACAGTGGCAGTTTTTTCCATCCTTGCCGGAGCAGCCGACAATGGACTCGGCCAGAGACCCTACATGGGCTGGAGCAGTTGGAGCAGCTTCCATAAAAATATTAACGAGGCGCTGATTCGATCAGAAGCCGACGCCATGGCGGCCCACCTCAAGCCCGTTGGCTATACATACATCAATATGGACTCGGGGTG
>QIAW01000369.1:0-1318 GCA_003225655.1 Acidobacteriota bacterium | reverse complement strand
AAGCCGACGCCATGGCGGCCCACCTCAAGCCTGTTGGCTATACATATATCAATATGGACTCGGGGTGGACCACAAAGAATTTCGACTCCAATGGGCGCCCGACCTGGGACACATCAAAGTTTCCCAGCGGGATTCCGGCCCTCGCTGACTACGTTCATTCGAAAGGATTGAAGCTGGGTGTCTATTTGAAACCGGGCCTGAGCACTACGGTTTTAGCGGCAAATTCGCAGATCCTGGGTACAAATATCCATGTAAAAGATATTGCCATTCCCAGCGTACCTGGAGACACGGAGACAGGCGACTCCGTCAAGATTGATTTCACTAAGCCCGGCGCCGACGAGTATGTGCAGAGCATCGCCAATCAACTGGCCTCCTGGAGGGTAGATTTCGTCAAGATGGACTTCGTGAGACCAGGGGGCGGCAACATCAAGACTGCGGACAGCCGCGAGTACATGCGCCATTTCATGACGGCGCTCAAAAATACCGGCTTTCCTATCTGGGTTGAGCTTTCCAACAGCCTGAGTTTTTCCAATGTTACGACCTGGCAGCAGGTCTCGAACGGCTGGCGCATCGATGGTGACATCGAATCGGGCGTCAGCGGCACGCTCACCGACTGGACCAATGTCTCCAAACGCTTCAATGATGCCCCTAAGTGGGCGCCTTTTGCCGGTCCGGGCGGATGGAGCGACTTTGACGCTTTGCAGCTTGGCAATGGATCTCACGATGGATTGACTGTAACTGAGCGCCAGACGGCAGCAACGGTATGGGCGGCCAGTTGTGCCCAATTTTTTACGGGAGCGGACCTCAGAAACCTCGATAGCACTGACCTGGCCATGATGACCAATACCGAAGTCATTGCCGTAGACCAGGCCGGCAACGTGGCTACGCCTATCTCGCAAGCCAGTTCGCAGCAGGTTTGGCGCACCACGAAGCCGAATGCGGATGGCAGCTTTACTGTCGCGCTCTTCAATCTCGGCTCGGCCACGGCCACGGTTTCCGTAAGCTGGAGCCAACTGGGTTTTTCTGGTTCAGCAGGTGTTCGAGACCTCTGGAGCCATAGCAACCTTGGCACAATGGCCTCAGGGTTCAGCGCCAGTCTCCCTTCGCATGGCTCGCGTCTGCTGAAGGTTACGCCCAGCACCGTCTCCGCTGACTTCTCCATCTCGGCAACTCCAGCTTCTCAAACTGTGACTGTCGGCGGCTCCACGAGCTATACCGTGAACATCGGCTCACAGAATGGCTTCAACGGCAGCGTATCGCTGGGCGTCAATGGCGTTCCCGCAAGCACTACTACTTCCTTTGCTCCTGCTTCGGTCAA
>QIAW01000368.1 GCA_003225655.1 Acidobacteriota bacterium | reverse complement strand
GTTTTTCATAAAAACTGATAAGAAGCCGGTTGCTCTTCGCACTGGTCTCGAAGTATGCAGTTTAAGGTCTCCAGTGGCTGGAACCGGCTTACAGGGCTGCAATCCGCATCAAGGCGCGCTCCCCGGCGCGGGGGGCGATAAATCTGAGACATCCGAGCGTAACTTGCGTCTAAAGAGCCAGCCCCTGTAGACTTAATTCCTTGAAGTATGTGGTCAAATTCGGCGTTCTTCTCCTGGCCACAGTGCTGGCCGGCACTCCTGTGCTTGCGTGCATGTTGCCTGGCGCATCCATGACCGCCGAAGAATCTGCTTGTTGCCGACACATGGCATCGCAGTGTGGCCACGGTGAGATGCCATCATCCCACTCCTGCTGCAAGACGACTTCAGCAACCGACGAGGTTGCATTCGCAAAAGCAGCTTTCAATCTTTTTCCGCAGCTTGACTTGGTTTATATCGCAGAATCCCAGCCTGGACTTGCGCAAAGCATGCTGCCGGCATTTCTCGCAGTTGCTGCTTTCGGTCATTCGCCGCCTGAATCACCTCCGTCGCTTGAAATCCTGAGAATCTGATCGGGCTTCCTGTTTCTCCTTGCGAGAGGCACTTACATTTGTGTGCCTCCATATATTTGTTCGAATTGGAGGAAAGATGGAAGCTCTTTGTATTTTTTCGCGTGCACTGGCACGCGCTCATGCTTGTCGTGCCATGCTCGTGTTGTCCGGCATCTTCTTTGTGCTGATTGGCTCAGGCGCAGCTCAGCAGAGCGAACCAAATTCGCAGACGGTCACAGATGCGGCTCATGTCCCCGGTTCAGTTGTCGCGGTGAGTCTTCAGAAACTGATTCAGGAGGCCGAGCAAAATAATCCCGCGATAGCGGCGGCGGAACGCGGCTACGCGGCGGCAACACATGTGGCGCGCCAAGCGTCGGCCCTTCCCGACACGCAAATCACCCTTCAGCAGTTCAGCGTGGGAAGCCCTCGCCCGTTTGCCGGTTACAGCAATAGTGAGTTTGCCTATATAGGTCTCGGCGTCTCGCAGGAGATTCCCTTCCCGGGGAAGCGCGGCCTTCGTGGAACCGTGGCTGACCGGGAAGCCGATGCGCGACGCGTTCAAATCGAATCGGCACGCAGGAATGTCATCGACAAACTCAAGGCGGCTTACTTCCGGCTCGCATATCTGCAGCAGACCCTGTCGGTGTTGGAGCGCAATGACCACTTGCTGAGAGATGTCGAACAGATCGTCGAGTCGCGCTATCGCGTAGGGCAGGGCAATCAGCAAGAAGTCCTGAAGGCGCAATTACAGCACACCAAGATTCTTCAGGAAATCACGATGCATCACCGCGAGGTGGGCCAGCTTGAGGCCCAACTAAAGCAATTGCTGAATCGGCCCCAAGAAAGTGCCGACGTCCAGACCGAGCCTCTGGTTCCGCGTGCTCTTACCTATGCTGCTGCCGATCTTTTGAACCTGGCAAAACAGCAGAACCCTGATGTGCAAGAGCAACAGGCCATGGCGAACAAGGCGAACTCGCAAGTCGACCTGGCGAAGAAGGAATTCCGCCCGGATTTCACTGTTCAGTATATGTATCAAAACACCGACCGCAAATTCCGCGACTACTACATGGCAAGCTTTAGCTTCAATCTGCCGAACCGCGGCCGGCGCAAGGCGGAATTGGCAGAGGCCGAAGCCAACCGTGACCAGGCGAACAAGCAGCTCGAGGCCGAGGTGCAACAGCGCCAAGCCGAGGTCCAGGACCAATATGTGGTCGCGCAGACTTCCACGGAACAACTCAAGATTTACAAGGAGGGCTTGATGCCGCAATCGGAGGCGACCTTCCGAGCGGCTTTGGCCGCGTATCAGACTAACCGGCAGGATTTCCAGACTTTGTTGTCCTCCTTCATGGACGTGCTGGGTCTTCAACTTGAATACGAGCGCGAATTAGCGGACCACGAAACCGCTCTGGCACGGCTCGAAACTCTTACGGGGGTGAACATCCAATGAGCAGCCAAGCAAATCACACAACGCGTCGCGCTCTCGTCATCGCCATTGTTTTAAACGTGGTCCTGGCCATAGCACTGCTTTTCGTCTGGTGGCGTTCCCGCCAAACGACGGTACCCGCTGCGCGGCAGAATTCATCCCAGATGCCTGCTGGTGACGCTTCGGCAATGAATTCATCTCCCGAGGCAAACCGCAATGATCCTCAGAACCAGGCAGCAGACAGTGAGCCATCTTTAGCCCAAATCCAACTCACGCCGCAGCGTATGCAAAGCATCGGTGTAAAGCTGGGAACGGTACAAATGAAAGCTGTCAGTAACGATATTCGCATCAGCGGAAACGTTGATGTGGATGAACGGCGGCTGGCGACAGTCCAATTGCGTTTTCCGGGCTGGATTCGGAAGGTCTTTGTTGACGCCACTTATGATTACGTACGCAAAGGACAGCCGCTATTTACGATCTACAGCCCGGACCTGGTGACGACGGAACAGGAGTACCTGCTTGCCCGCAAGAACCAGCAGGAGTTGCAACGAAGTTCAGTCACGGATGTGGCAGCGGGCGCAGAGACGCTTGTCGGCGCCGCCAAGGAGAGACTGCAACAGTGGGAAGTGCCGCTGAGCGAGATTACAAAGCTCGAATCCACCGGCAAGGTCATTTCTGAGATCACCATCAATTCTCCGGTTTCCGGTTACATCACGGAGCGCAATGCCTTGCCCAATATGTATGTGCAGCCGGAGTCGAGGCTCTACTCGGTTGCCGATCTCTCGACTATCTGGGTCTATGCCCAGGTGTTTCAAACCGATGTTGGACGAATCAAGCCAGGCGATCCGGCGATGGTCACAGTTGACGCCTATCCCGGCAAAACGTTCAAGGGCAAAGTGGATTTCGTCTTGCCTCAGGTAGATATGAATACGCGAACCGTGCGGTGCCGCCTTGTGTTTCCCAATCCAGGATTGCTGCTGAAACCTGGGATGTTTGTAAATGTGGTGCTGAAGGGGCCAGCGGGTAAGAGCTTGACGATTCCAGCATCATCCATTTTCCACTCCGGCACTCGTAATCTGGTCTTCGTCGATAAGGGCGAGGGAAGCTTTGAGCCCCGCGAAGTCGAACTCGGATCGCGCACCGGCGATGATTACATAGTTTTGAAAGGGCTCAAGGAAGGGGAATCGCTGGTCATCTCCGCCAACTTCCTCATTGATTCTGAAGCGCAGTTGCAGGCTGCGGCGGGCACGTTCGTTCCGCCACCTCCGGGAGCGGGCGAGGCTGTTGCCGTGAACGGCTCGGAAGCTGCTCCGCAGGCGAACGCCGAGCTTACTACCGATCCCGCCCCTCCTCAAAAGGGCAGCAATGTTTTCCGCGTAAAGCTGACTACACCCAGCGGAACTCCCATCAGCG
>QIAW01000370.1 GCA_003225655.1 Acidobacteriota bacterium | reverse complement strand
TGGTGACGATGTGGGCGGTCCCGGATTTGTACTGCGCGATCAGCTCCAGGTTCTTGTTGGCGGCCACGCTGACCAGCGGGTCGTCGCTGTCTTTCAGCCTCTGAAAGACGCCCTCGGCGTCATCCATTTTGCCGGCAACCATGAGGTACTGGCCGAAATTTGTCTGAAACTGCAGGTTGCGAGGACTCAGGCGCATGGCCGTCTTGCTGCTTTCCAGGCCAGCGTCCGTTTGTCCCTGCTCTACTTGCACATAGGCCAGCAGATCGTAGGCATCCGCAAAGTGGGGATCCAGATGGATTGCCTCCTTCAATTGCGCCAGCATACCCGGCCAGTTCGCCTCGCTGCCCGCCGCCAACGCCTCGCGGTTCATCAGGTAGGCCGAATAATAATGCACGCGCGGGTCCTGGGAATCGAGCTGCGCCGCTCGCATGAAGTGTGGCCCTGCCTTGTCGTATTGGTTCTGCCGCAGGTAGGCATAGCCCAGACCGCGATGGGCGGCGGCGTTCTGCGGATCGTCGCTGAGAATCTGTTCGAATTCAGTGACCGCTTTCTGGGTGTAGTCGGGGGAGTGCAGGTGAGCATCCGCCAGGATGGCCTGCGCGTCCAGCGGACGCAGCTTCTGCGACGTAAACGTCATGGTCTCCATCGCCGGCAGATCATAGGTGTAAGCATACATTTTGGTGCTGTTGAAGTATTCCTGGATGGCCTTGTCGAAACGCGGGCCATCCATGCCAAAGGCCTGCTGCACGGCTTCGGCAACGGGAACGTGTTGGTTCTGCGTCAGATTGAAGTAAGCAGCTACCTGGTCCAGTTTCTTGTTGTCGAACAGATAATGGACATACAGCCACGACAGGCCGTAAAACATCGAGCGATGATCACCGCTCTCGTTGTAAGCCTTGGAATCGTGCTTCACATTGAAGAGGTCGACAGTGTGAAAGAAAGAATTTGATCGCAACATCTCAAAGGCGCCCTGAGGGGCCAGACCAATCTGCACCTTGTTTTCCTTGGCCATCACTTGGATGGTCGAAAAATATTGGGCAAAGCCCTCATCGAACCAGAGCTGCGTCGGCGGATAGTTCCCGTTCAACAACAGATGGCCGTACTCATGGAACACGACCTGGTAGGGATCTTCCACCGAGAGGTCGAGCAGGATAAAGTTGCGGTCCTGGCCGCCCTGGTAGAGTCCTGCAAGTTGGATGGGTTTGCCCTTCCACAGTGGAACAAAGTTGCGCAGCTCGCCGGTGTTGCGGAAGGCGATAATCTGGAGCGGCACCGGGAAGTTGACCGTCTGCTTGGAGAACAGCGTCCCAAAGACAAAGTACATCTGTTCGAAGCGCAAGGCCACATCCCGGGCACGGCGGTCGCCGGCATCGGAGACCACGGAAAAATGCGGCGAGTGCACTTCAATCCACTCGGGTTCCTTGTCTTTGCCCCGGCAGGGAATTGCGAACAGCAAAAGTGCGCTCAGCAGAACGGCAGAAAGCGGCTTAGCTCCGGGCATGGGTTGTCCTCCGGGCGGCGAAGATGAAAGCTTACATCAAAAAGAGGACATTCGGCGGGCAAATGCCGATCTTATGCAGCCCTGATCTTGTGCAGGAAGGCCAGCAACATTGGGGCATTTCGGGTTTACACAGGCGAGGCGCCGATAACCCAAGGCCAGAGAGGCAGTCTAATCCTTGACGGGGCCAACTCGCCCGATTAGGCTGGTTGCGCTGTCTGGAGGGTAATCATGAAACGGTTTCTGGCGGTCCTTGCATTCTTGCTTTCGACGCTGCCCGTGCTGGCACAGAATGATTCGGCGGCGCAGCAAAATATCGAACGTCCGGGTGACAATCTCATCGTGGAAAACATTCCCACGATTCCCGCTTCGGTTGCCGAGAAGGTGCGGCAATACAGCGAATTTCGCTCGGCTGCGATTCAGGACTGGGACCCGGTTCGGCGTGAGATGCTGATTACCACGCGCTTTGCTGATGTGCCTCAGGTTCATCTGGTGAAAATGCCGGGCGGAAGCCGTACTCAGCTTACGTTTTTCCCCGACCGGGTGGGCGGAGCGCATTATGGTCCGAAGGGCAGCAATTACTTCATCTTCACCAAGGACGTCGGTGGGGGTGAGTGGTTTCAGTTCTATCGCTACGGCCTGGCAGACGGCAATGTGACGCTGCTGACCGATGGCAAAGCACGCAACACCGGCGGCGTCTTTGCCCACGATGATAATCGGTTCGCCTATAGCTCTACGCGGCGCAACGGACAAGATACTGACATCTGGATCATGGACGCAACCGATCCCAAGACCGACCACATGTTGTTGCAGATAGAAGGCGGCGGTTGGAATGTTTTGGGCTGGTCGCCGGACAATAAGAAGCTCTTGGTGCAGCAGGAAATCTCAGCCAATGAAAACTATCTCTGGATGGTGGATGCCGCCAGCGGAGAAAAGAAGCTGTTGACGCCCAAAACCGGCGACGAACAGGTGGCCTATGGTGATGCCAGGTTCAGCAAAGAAGGCAAGGGCTTCTACGCCACCACCGACCGTGATTCGGAATTTCAGCGGCTGACCTACTTCGACCTGGCCTCGATGAAACCCGCATATCTCACCTCGGAGATCAAGTGGGATGTGGACGAATTTGAGCTCAGCGATGATGGCAAGACCCTGGCCTTTGTTACCAACGAAGATGGCCTCAGCAAGCTGTACTTGCTCGATACCGCAACGCGAAAATATCATCCCGTTGCCGGTATTCCCACAGGCCAGATTAGCGGCCTGGTTTTCCACAAGAACAATCGCGATCTGGGAGTTATGGTTAACGCCGCCAGATCTTCCTCTGATGCCTATTCTCTCGACATCAGCACCGGCAAAATTGAGCGCTGGACCTTCAGCGAGAGCGGCGGTCTGAACACCAACACCTTCGCTGAGCCGCAGCTTATCAAGTGGCAGACTTTTGACGGCAAAACCATTTCCGGCTTCCTTTACACTCCCGATCCCAAGAAGTTTCCCGGCCGGCGTCCGGTCATTGTGAACATCCACGGCGGACCGGAAGGCCAATTCCGCCCCGGGTTCCTGGGGAGGAACAACTACTACTTAAACGAACTGGGGGTAGCCCTGGTTTATCCCAACGTCCGCGGTTCGGCTGGTTACGGCAAGACCTTCCTGAAGCTGGATAACGGTTTCAACCGTGACCATACGCACAAAGACATTGGCGCGCTTCTCGACTGGATCAAACAGAATCCCAATCTCGATGGGGATAAGATCATGATTACCGGTGGCAGCTATGGGGGATACATGACCTGGGCGGTCGCCTACGAATACGACGACAAGATCCGCTGCTCGTTGCCCGTGGTTGGACCGTCGAACCTGGTGACGCTGCTTCAGCACACCGAGGCCTATCGCCGCGACCTGCGGCGGGTGGAGTACGGTGATGAGCGCGATCCCAAGATGCACGACTATCTGGAAAAGACCGCGCCCCTCAACAACTCGGAGAAAATAACCAAGCCGGTGTTTGCCGTGGTGGGCAAGAATGATCCGCGCGTGCCCTGGACGGAGTCACGGCAAATGTTGGACAAACTGAAGAACAACAACACCCTGACGTGGTTCCTGATGGCCAACGACGAAGGCCATGGTTATGCGAAGAAGAAAAATCAGGATTTCCAGTTTTACGCCACCGTGTTGTTTGTCCGCCAGTTCCTGTTGGGCGAGAAAAATCTGGCCGCCGCCGGACAGTGAATTAAGCAAAAGCCTGTCCCTTTTCCGGGTACGAGCCCGCACTTTTATGGGATAGCAAGCTGGATTCGACGGCAAAAAAGAAAAGCCTCTCTTGCGAGAGGCTTTTCTTCCTCCGAGCCGGGGATTAGTGCTTGTTGGCCGTCATACGGTCGTAGATCAAGCCGCCAAT
>QIAW01000367.1 GCA_003225655.1 Acidobacteriota bacterium | reverse complement strand
GGACGGCGAATCATCTTGCGGACCCAACGGTAGACACTGAGATCAATGAAGGGAGAGAACGACCATATCTCTTCCGGGTCACGGGCCAGATCGCGCAGGACACCGGCCAGTATCCCCACGCCGATGTTGAACGGCAAGGTGAGATATTCGTGGTACATCACACCGGGAAGTGAAACCAATGCGCCGCCGATTCCACCGGCGATTGGCCCCGAGAGCACTCCCATGAGTAACGAAGCCTCAAAGGAAAGATCAGCGGCATAGAAATTCTTCACACTCTGTCGCACCACTACTCCTAGCATGTAAGGAATAGAGAGCAGTATCACCATATAGATCCGCGAGAGAAGGGAGGGGGGACCCTCAAAGAGCCAGTGCTTGAAGTCACGCGAGCGCAGCCACGCGGCAGCAATGGCCGCCGCAGCCGCCAGCTTGATCAATAACGTGAGTAGTATGATGCGCGGTTCCATGATTCAGAAGTCATGTTCATTCTTACACAATTTCTGACCACATTGCGGGCATACTGTGGCTTTGTCCTGTCACCGTCCTGTCGTCGTCCTGCGGTCATCCAGTGGGGATCCTATGACTGACGAAATTGCTTTTTTATGATTGCCGTGGTCGGCACCAGCGTGCTGACTTACGAGCAGCAGAAGGACGCTACCACCGGCCAGAGGCGACTCCAGGCTGACCACCATTTAACCATTTGACAATACTTCCATATTTCTATTATTGTAGAAATATAGTAGGAGTACAGTGATGGCTTCCAGACCAGACAGTAAAGAAATCGCGCGTTATGCAGACATGTTATCGGCCCTGGGCACGGAACCTCGCCTGCGCATCATGCGGCTGCTGCTCTCGGCCCATCCTGATGGCATGGTGGTAGGAGAGATTGGCGAAGAGCTTGAAATTCCCAACTCTACCCTGTCGCATCATCTGGAGAAGCTCAAAAATGAGGACTTGGTCGTGATGCAACGCGAAGGGACCTTTCTTCGCTACTCCGCCAACACCTCGGCACTGGAAGGGCTGCTGGGATTTCTCTATGCCGAGTGCTGCACGCGAAACAAGGCAGTTGAACCGCAGCGCATTGTCTGCTGCCGCTGAACAGTAAAGAAGACAATTATGAGCACGCAAGACATCAAGCAAATTGTGAGGGAAAAGTACGGTGAAGCCGCACGCCGGGTGGCGGCGGGCAGCGCGAGTTCCTGTTGCGGAAGCTCGCCCTGTGGCGCTGAAGCTGACCCGATTACCAAGGACCTCTACGACAACTCGCAAACCAGCATGTTGCCTGAGGCGGCGGTCAAGGCATCTTTGGGCTGCGGGAATCCGACGGCGCTGGCGGAGCTGAAGCCCGGTGAAGTTGTGCTTGATCTCGGCGCCGGTGGCGGGATTGATGTGCTCTTGTCTGCGCGGCGCGTAGGTCCCGCCGGCAAGGCCTATGGGCTCGATATGACCGACGAGATGCTGGCCCTGGCCCGTGAGAACCAGCAGAAGGCAGGGGTTGAGAACGTTGAGTTCCTCAAAGGAGAGATCGAGAAAATACCGCTGCCCGATAATTCGGTGGATGTCATCATTTCCAATTGCGTGATTAATCTCTCGGCCGATAAAGACCAGGTCTTACAGGAGGCATTTCGCGTACTCAAGCCCGGTGGCCGCTTCGCTGTCTCTGACGTAGTTACCCGCGGAGAAGTACCGGAAGAAATACGGCACAATGTGCTGCTGTGGGTGGGATGCGTGGCCGGAGCGCTGAGCGATCAAGACTATGCTTCCAAACTCGCCAGAGCAGGCTTTGAGGCGATTGAGATTGAGCCTACGCGAGTCTACAACGTCGAAGATGCCAGGGCGTTGCTCAACGCGAAGGGCATTGATGTTGACGCGATCGCACCAGAGGTCGAGGGCAAGTTCATCAGCGCCTTTGTGCGCGCGGCGAAGCCTGCCGGCTGCTGTGCTTCAGCCTGCTGCACAACGGCAACCGCCTGAGGCAAAGCATTCGCGAATATTCTCACGAGGTATTATGAAGCCCAAGGTGCTCTTTCTCTGCACTGGTAACTCGGCGCGCAGCCAGATGGCGGAAGGATTTCTGCGACATTTTGCCGGCGAGCAATTTGAAGTTCTTAGCGCTGGAACGAACCCCGGCACACTGAATCCACTGGCCGTGCAGGCCATGGCGGAGTTGGGGATTGATATTTCACGGCAAACCTCGAAGAACGTCACACAGTTCCTGAGAACTCCAATTCAGTCTGTGGTCACGGTCTGTGACAACGCCAAGGAATCATGCCCGGTGTTTGCCGGCGCCGGCCGTTTGCTGCACTGGTCATTCGAGGACCCAGCCGCCGCTGGCGGAACAAACGAAGAAAAACTTGCAGTCTTTCGCAAAATCAGAGACCAGATCGAAGCCCGAATCAAGCAAGAGTTCTGCAAGATGGGCGCCACACACGACAGGTGATGGATGAAATACTCTTTTATCAGGAGGCTTGCGGCAGAACTTGTCGGGACGGCCTTCCTTCTTATGGCTGTTGTTGGCTCCGGCATTATGGCCGAGAGGCTTTCGGGCGGGAATGTCTCTTTAGCCTTGCTGGAAAATACCATTGCCACCGGCGCCGCCCTGATTGCGCTGATTCTTACCTTTGGCCCCATCTCGGGCGGGCATTTTAACCCCGCTGTAACTCTCGCCGATGCCACACAAAAGGGACTGCCCTGGCGCGAAGCACTTGGATATATTGCAGCGCAATGCGCAGGAGCATTTCTGGGCGTCTATGCTGCGCACATCATGTTTGGCCAGAGGGTCCTTCAAATCTCGGAAAACGCTAGAAATGGCCTTCCGCAGCTTTTCAGCGAATTCATCGCCAGCTTCGGGCTGCTGGCGGTGATCTGGGGATGTTCGCGAGCACAAAAATCTGCAGTCCCCTTTGCCGTCGGTGCATACATCACCGCGGCATACTGGTTTACGGCTTCGACTTCATTTGCCAATCCGGCAGTGACGGTTGCCCGGTCATTCACCAATACTTTCGCTGGTATTCGCCCTGCGGATGCACCGGGCTTCATTGCAATGCAGTTTGTGGGCGCCCTGGCAGCAACGCTGTTGTTCAGGTGGCTGGTCCCATCGCTGCCTGAGAGAGCAAGCCAGTTGCTGGCCGCAGACGCCGATCCCGAATCGGCAAGCGATGCGGCCTATATAATGAAGTAGATGTCCAGCTCTCCTACAACCCGCAAGGTGGCTGAAGCCGACTTTCCCACCCGCTGGGGACACTTCCGAATCCTTGGATTTGAAGGCGGCGAAGACGCGGCAGGAAAAATAGAAACCGCTGTGGCCCTGGTGCTGGGTGATTATGCCGACGCAACCCCGCTGGTGCGGATCCATTCGCAATGCCTTACCGGAGATGTTTTCGGCTCGCTGCGTTGCGACTGCCGGCAGCAGCTCGAGATGGCGCTTTCCCTGATCGCGGCGGCCGGCACGGGCGTGCTGGTTTATGAACAGCAGGAGGGGCGCGGCATCGGACTGATGGCGAAATTACAGGCTTACGAGCTGCAGGACCGAGGCCTCGATACCGTGGAAGCAAACGAGAAACTGGGCTTCAAAGCCGACCATCGCGAGTTTGCCCTGCCTGCTGAGATCCTCAAAGCACTGGGAATCAAACAGGTGCGGCTGCTCTCGAATAATCCGGAAAAAGTTGCAGCCCTGGAGCGGGCCGGAGTTAAAGTCGTTGAGCGCGTGCCTTGCGAGGTGGACCCGCATTCCCACTCTGAAAATTACCTCAAGACCAAGAAGGAAAAACTTGGGCACCTGTTCACGACAGGATAGACTTAAGATAGATAGCCGCTATGGCCAGCACTTATCCAAGGTATGCTCTTCCACTGCCGCCGGTTCCAGGCGCGGCATAGAGATCCTGCGGCTGAGTTGAGTTTCATAGAAGAAAGTTTTGAACCCACTGCCAGCCGGATAGTGGGTTTCTTTTTATCAGCAGGCATTGTTGCAGAAGATTTCGATGAAGGAGTCAGGCGAAATGGAACACAAGTTAGGGAAAATCGCGGTGCTGGGAATGGGAAAGATGGGGGGCATCCTGGTGCGGGCGTTTCAAAAGCAGGGGCTGTTCGCCTCGAGCGACATCGCCGCTACGGTACAGCATGAAGAAAAGGCTGCTGCGCTTTCCCTGGAACTCGGGATACCGGTCGGCACCGATAACCGCGCCGCCGTGCGCAAGGCAGACATTATCATATTGGGACTGAAGCCCTCGGCGGTGGGTGGGGTGCTGGATGAAATCCGCGGGGAGCTCAATCCGAAGCAGCTTATCATCTCGATTGCCGCCTCGGTGCCAACTGAGTACGTGGAGAAGAGACTCGCGGCTGCGATTCCCGTGGTCCGCACCATGCCCAATACCCCCGCCATCGTGGGCTGCGGGATGACTGCCATCTGCAAGGGAAAATTTGTCCATGAGAAGCACCTTGAGGCAGCGAGCCGGCTCTTTGCCTCGGTGGGAAGAACGGTCGTGGTGGACGAAAAACACATGGACGCCATCACCGGACTCTCAGCCAGTGGCCCCGCTTACATCTACATTATTTTGGAAGCGCTGGCGGAGGGCGGCGTCAAGGTTGGACTGCCCCGCGACCTGGCGACGCTAGTGGCAGCTCAAACCACCCTCGGCGCAGCCAAGGTGGCGCTTGAAACTGGGCACCATCCGGCATTGCTGAAAGATGAAGTCACCACACCCGCCGGATGCACTATTGATGGAATTATGGAACTGGAAGAGGGAAGGCTGCGCGTGACGTTAATCAAGGCCGTGGTCAAAGCCGCACAGCGGGCGAGAGAGCTGTTGTTCAAGGACAGCGCGGTTGGAGCGTAATTCTTGCCACAGATTGGCATGGATGAACACGGATTGATCTTGATTTGAAGATTTCTTGAGATTCTTCAGAAAATGCCCTGCATCGGCATCGATACTGCCACAGCGCCTTACATGACCGCCGGAACAGCAATACCCATAAGCGCGAGCGCTCGCACCAACTCGCGGCGTACAACAGCGGTTGTAGCAAGAAGAAATTTCTTCCGCGCTTCATCGGTCTCCGTGAGAATGTGGTGCTTGTGATAGAAATTATTGAAGAGCTGCGCCAACTGAAAGGCATACTTGGCCAGGTAGGCCGGTTCGGTGGTGGCAATGCACTGATCAACGGTATAACCGAGCTTGGAAGCTGCAAGCCATAGCTCCCAGATTTCATTACCTTCTTCGCCCGCAAGGAACTGGTCATAATTGATTTCTTCTGCCAGGGCTTTTTCCGGATCAATTCCGGCTTTGCGAAAAATATTGAGCGCGCGCACGCAGGCATATTGCGCATAGGGGCCGGTTTCGCCCTCGAAGCTGAGCGCATCTTTCACATCGAAGGCGATGACTGAAGCCTTGGTGTACTTCAACATGAAATAGCGGAGCGCGCCGATGGCAATGGCGGCGGCGATGGCAGTGCATTCCTGTTGGCTCAGCTCCGGATGCCGCGACTCAACTTCTCTCTGGCTGGCGGCAATCAGCGTATCTATCAAATCATCGGCTTTGACGCCGAAGCCCTTGCGCCCAGAGACCTCGATGTAAGACTTCTGCTCGTCTTCGGGTGAGAGCTGGTATCCCAGGCCGGCGGCGCAGCGCGGGGTGAGCGCAACCATCTCATAGGAAAAATGGTGATAGTGCCGCGCCTGTTCTTCATATCCCAGGGCGCGAATAGCCTCGATGACGTTGTTTTGCGGATCTGCTTGCCGCGAATCAATCACATTGTAGATGGCGCTGACCCCGCCGAAGTGCGGGTGCTGGGCTTCACCCTGCTCAGCGGAAATCCAGACCTCGTGGCCGTCGGGATACTTGAAAAACTTTCTGTATCCAAAATCTCTTCCCAGAAGACCAAACTTCCAAAGATGATAGGCAATGTCTTTGCCTACGTAGGTCACGGTCTCATTGGAGCGGACGATCACCTTCTGATTTTCTTCGTCATCGGCAGCTTCCGAACTGGAGCTGCGCTTCATGACCCAGCAACCCTTGTTCTTGCCTTCGGTCACCAGCGTGACCACGCCTTTTTCTTTAAGCAGGGCAAAGGCGGCTTCCCAGAAATGAAGATGGAGTATCTCGCTCTCGCGGGGCAGAAAGTCGTATTCGATGTCGAGGCGGAGCATGGTCTCCAAGTGCCGCCGCAGAACGGCGGTGGAGATCAGCTCGCCGATTTCAGCGGCTTCGTTTCCACCCTGCTCGATGGCGTGCAGGCTATCGAGACGTACCTGCAGATTAGTCTTGTCTTGCTCATACCATTGCGAGACGCGGGTGTAAACGTCCCAGCACAGGTAATCAAAGCGCGGCTGGCGAATAAGCTTTTCGATCTCAGCTTTCGAATTTTTCTGCAGGCGAGTAAAGCCGACGACCACGTCGGCCGCATGCACACCGGTGTTGTCAATGTAGTTCTGCACGTCAACGTGAGTACCGGCGGAGCGCAGCAGCCGAACGAAAGTGTATCCCAGAATGGCATTGCGCAGATGGCCCACATGCGCTTCCCTTTTTCGGCCGATGGCTCTCCGCTGGCAAGCGTTTGAGCAAATGCGCGACGGCGGATGCGAACGTTAATATAGCCCGCGCCTGCGACTTCGAACTTTTCTATCCCGGCTATCTCGCCAATTCCGGCGACAATTTCTTCGGCGATCTTGCGCGGCGGCTTGCGCAACTGTTTCGCCAATTCGAATGCCAGCGGCAAGGCATATTCACCCAGGGCCACACTCGGAGGCTGAGCGATTACGACATTTTCAATATCAAGCTGGTATTGCCGCTGCAGAAAGGCGCGCACGCGGTCGATGAGCTGGTTTTGAAGTTCCTGATACAAGGCGAATCCATCATAGCAAAGGCTATTGAGCACTCGGCATTCAGCAGTCAGCATTCAGCCCATGAGACTGGATTCTAAGAACCAAAAAATCGAGCTCCTTTCCTATCACGTTTGACGCTATGGCGCGCGCGAACCTATGATTAAAGGTTTAGACTGCCGCCGCGCGGCGAGTAAGCATCATACTTCGGCAAGCGGTGAATGCAGGCAGTCATTGGCATTCTGGGTACCCAACGCGCATGACAGACGCACACGCAGCCAGCAAGTTCTACATTACGACGCCGATTTATTACGTGAATGCGCGTCCTCACCTGGGCCACGCCTACACTACCATTGTGTGCGACGCCATTGCGCGCCGCAAGCGCATGCTCGGGGTTGACACATGGTTCCTGACCGGCACCGACGAGCATGGACAGAAGATCGAGCGCTCGGCGACCGCCGCCGGCCTGACCCCGAAAAAGCTGGTGGACCAGATCTCCGCCGAGTACAAGGAGTTGTGGAAGCGCATGGAGATCAGCTATGACGACTTCATCCGCACCACCGACGAACGCCACAAGCGCGGCGTGCAGGAGATGTTTCGCCTGCTGAAAAAAAATGGTTGCATCTACAAAGGCAAGTACACCGGGCAATACTGCGTCTTCGATGAACTGTACGTGGATGCGCTGGGCGCTGGCGCGCCCTGCCCCGAGTGTGGCCGCCCCACAGAGACCGTCAGCGAAGAAAATTACTACTTCAAGCTTTCCGCCTTTGCCGAAAAGTTGCTGAAGCTCTACACGGAAAACCCGGGTATGATTCGTCCGGAGACGCGCCGCAACGAGGTGATGGCCTTCCTGCGCTCGGGGCTGCACGACCTTTCCATCAGCCGTACTTCCATCAAATGGGGTATCCCTGTACCAGATGATCCCAAACACGTGGATCGAGCGAAGAAAAAGACAAGAAGCAGTTCGCGCACTATTGGCCGGCCGACGTGCATATGATCGGCAAAGAGATCGTGCGCTTCCACTGCGTCTATTGACCCGCATTTCTTCTGGCTGCCGACCTCCCCCTGCCGAAGTCACTGGTGGCGCACGGCTGGCTGCTGTTTGAGCAGGACAAAATGTCGAAGTCGCGCGGCAATATCGTGCGCGCCGAAACAATCCTCGACGTCCTGGGAAATGATGCACTGCGTTACTTCCTGTTGCGGGAAATTGTTTTCGGCCAGGATGGATCGTTTTCTTTTGATGCACTCGTGCAGCGCTATAATGCCGACCTGGCCAACGACCTGGGGAACCTCTCCAGCCGCACGCTGACCATGATCGGCAGGTACTTTCGCGGTGAGGTGCCTTATCCCTCGCCCACGGCGGCGCGTACGCCGGCGGAAGATTCAATTGGCAAGCTGGCCGGCAAGACCATTGCCGACTTCAACACGCTCTTCGACGACTACCAGTTTTCGCGGGCAGCAGAGGCTGCATGGAACTTGATCAGCGCGGTCAATAAATACCTGGTCGAGGCAGAGCCCTGGGCGGTATCAGAAAAGGAAGATGAGAGCAGCCGCTCGCGGCTGGCTACGATTCTATACACGGCAGCCGAGGCCTTGCGCATCGTGACGGCGCTGGCCCATCCTATTATGCCGCAGGCGACGGCGCGGATCTGGGCGCAGCTTGGGCTGGGCGATATCCGCAAGCTCAAGCTCAACGAGCTTAAGTGGGGACAACTCCAACTCGGAACCAAACTGGGCACCATCGAGCCGGTTTTCCCGCGCGCCGACAAATCAGCCATCGAAAGGATGAAGAGCATGGAAGAGCAGCACCACGGGTCTGGCTCATCCCAATCCCTGCCT
>QIAW01000027.1:1815-6002 GCA_003225655.1 Acidobacteriota bacterium | reverse complement strand
CCCGCCCACGGCGGACTGCCTCGGCAAATCGAGCGGAAGATTCATCGATTTGCGACCAGTAAACATCGGTTCGAGCATTGATCACCAGTGGCACTCTGGCGCGATGGGAAGTCTCACGGATCATTCTGATTTTTTCAAGCTGCAACTCCAGCGGCCGCAAACGCCCAGGATTCCCTATGCCATCTTCAAGGTTCAATCCCACCGCACCCGTGGCAATCAGTTCGTGAACCAGTTGTTCGATCTCTGGTTGCGAGTCAGCATAACCGGCCTCCATGTCTGCGGTCACCGGTAAAGAAACAACGCGCGCGATTCGGGCAACAGCTTCCAGCATCTCCTTTCTGGAAATGTGTTCCCCATCGGGATAACCGTATGCAAACGCGATAGCCGCGCTGGAGGTGGCAATGGCTTTTGCGCCAGCCGTTTCCACGATGCGTGCGCTGACTGCATCCCATACATTGGGTAAGACCAATATTGTGGATGCATGATGCAAGGCACGCAGCTCTTCTGCTTTTTGTTTCTGCAAAGAAATATCCATGTGGCTGCCTCACAAAAAGGAGAAAAGATGCAGATATCATCTCCTGGTAGTTGCTTTGCTATTTTGCCGCGAGTGCAATGCACTCCTCCAGCACGTTCATAGCAATATCGGCCTGCTCTTTGCTCACGATGAGTGGAGGCGAGAGCCGGACTGAGCTCTCTCCCGCACCCAAGAAGAGCACGCCACGCTCGAAGGTTGACTCGACGATTTTGTCGCGCAGGTCTGAGGCCGGGGTTTTGGCTTTTTTGTCTCTCGTGATCTCCACGCCAATCATGAGGCCGCGGCCGCGCACATCGCCTACCAAGGGATGTTTTTCCGCCCAGGATTTCATGCGCCGCATCATGTAGTCACCGACTTCGCCGGCATTGGCGATGGCTTCCCGCTCCAGCACATTCATCGTGGCCAGAGCGGCCGCAATCGAGACCGGATTGCCGCCAAAGGTCGAGGCGTGGGAACCCGGCACCCAGTCCATGATCTCTGCCCGGGTGATGGTCACGCCCAAAGGCATACCCGAGGCAATTCCCTTGGCCACGGTAATGATGTCGGGCTCAACCCCGGTGTGCTGCACCGACCACCATTTGCCGGTGCGCCCACTGCCGGACTGCACTTCGTCGACCACCAGCAGAATTCCGTGCTGATCGCAGATGCGCCGCAGCTCCTGCATGAATTCCGTGGGAGCAACAACATATCCTCCCTCACCCTGGATCGCTTCCACGAAGATAGCGGCAACTTCTTCTGCTGGCAGGGTGGTCTTGAACAGCTTCTCTTCGATAAAGCGCGCACAATCCATCGCGTATTGCCTGGCGTCGCTGCCTTCGGGCCGGCGATACACATTCGGGTAGGGCACATGCGTCACCCCCGGAAGCAAAGGAGCAAAGCGCCGGCGCTGCTGCGGCTTGGAAGCGGTGAGCGAAAGCGCGCCCATGGTGCGGCCGTGGAAGGCCCCGTAGAAGGCGATAATCCCCTGCCGCTTGGTGTGATAGCGGGCCAGCTTGAGCGCAGCTTCAATCGCTTCTGTGCCTGAGTTGCCGTAGTAGAAGCGGTGCGGTCCCTTCATGGGCGCAACTTTGGAGAGCCGTTCCGCCAACGTGGTCATGCTTTCATAATAAAAATCTGTGCCCGACATGTGGATGAGTTCGCCACCCTGCTTCTGAATGGCGGCCACCACTTCGGGATGACAATGGCCGGTAGATACGACGGCGATGCCCGCAGAAAAATCGAGAAACTCGTTGCCGTCAACATCCTCGACCATCACACCCCGCCCTCGCTTGACCACCAGGGGATACGAGCGCGTGTAAGAAGGTGAAATCAACCGCGCGTCTGCCTCCAGCACGCGGCGGGCATTGGGACCCGGCAGTTGGGTCTTGATGCGGGGTCCGGCTGTAGTGAGTAAAGCTGTAGAGGTCATATGCAATTCTCCGAAATCATTGAGCGAAACTCGTTGAACGAGTTGCCGTGAAGTAAATTAGTGGTCTTTGCTGCAAAGGCCACTCTGCAAAGGCATCAATGAATGCGGTTAGTCGCCGGAGAAAAGATTAGGACGGGCCATCGCCGGCAGCGATTGCAGCCGGCAACGTGGACGCGCGCGCATGGACTGGCGCGGGCTTTCGGGTTGGCGACGGAAATACATCAAATCCTGTCCTAATAGTTCTAATTATATTCTCGAATTCACCTTGGCAGCCAAAATAATCTGCCAGGTTCATTTTGGAATTGTCCAGTTCTTTTGTCCCACGAAAAATTCTGCATCCCTGCTGTCCTCTACAACGTCGAATAGTTTTACCGCTACGTGCCATGACCCCAAAAGAGCGCCAGCACCGGTTCCGGGTTTTCCTGGCGTTTGGTCTTGTCTATTTTTTCTGGGGCTCGACCTATATCGGCATTCGCATTGCCGTCGAACACATTCCCCCGGCGCTGTTGAGCGCCATGCGATTTGTAGCTGCTGGCCTCTTTTTACTCGCCTACTGCGCCTTTAGCGGACGCCGCATCCGCCTCACGGTCAAAGACGCCCTGCTGTTGTTGGTCATGGGCGTGCTCCTGCTTACCGGCGGCAACATGATGCTGGCATATTCAGAACAATATCTGCCCAGCGGATTGGCCGCGCTGATTGTTGCTGTGGTTCCTGAAAGGCCTCGGCTGGATCGGCTTGGCCCTCGGTCTCGTGGGCCTGATCGTTTTGCTGTGGCCGCAGCTTGCGCCTGTCATCAGGCATGGCTTGCCCCAGAGTTCATCGGGCAAGATGTTTCTCTTCAGCAGCGCCGTGCTCATGGTGGGAAGCTTGTGCTGGAGCGTGGGCTCAATTATCTCGCGCAGGACGCAGCTCACCGTTGATCCCTTTGCCGCCACCGCCTGGGAGTTGACACTCGGCGGCACGGTCAACATGATCATCGCCTTCGCACTCAAAGATCACCATACAGTCGTGTGGACCACCCGCGGCGTCGTCGCTGTCGTTTATCTGACCATCTTTGGCTCTCTCGTCGGATTCACCGCTTACATCTGGCTGCTCGAGCATGTGCCCACGGCGAAAGTCGCTACCTACGCCTACGTCAATCCGGTGGTGGCGGTCCTGCTGGGCTGGTTGATTTTGCACGAAGAGGTCAACCGCTACATTCTGGTGGGCGCGGTGATCATCGTAGGCTCGGTTGTGCTGGTGACGCTTTCCAAGCTCAGGGCGCCGGCCAGCTCTGCGCCAAAAGTTCTGCCCGCCTGCGAAGCCGAGGCGTAATTCTCATGCTGGAAGTATTCAATTTCCTCAGAAAGTGCTGGGCTCTCAGGAATTTTGGAAGAATTCAGGATTTGAAATGCGGACCGCCTGTCTCGCATACGTCACGGGTGTAAACAATATCCCGAATACCCGGTATTTATTTCACACCAACTCTAGATAAGTTTCAGATAACCCCTTCTTCATCAATGTTTTAGACCGATCAAGTTTGGAGAGGCTTGTGCACTGAGAGTAGCTGGCATTAGCCATGTTTGGCTAGAAGGCTCCTTACTGGAGAGCGCGCAAGAGAAAAAACGTCCAGTCGCACGCTTGAAAGCAAACAATTGACACACCTGAAAAAGGGGCCGCAATGAAGTCATGTGCTTTTAAATTTCCCTGTTTGATTGCAATACTTGGAGTTGGTTTGTCGGGGATGGGCCAAACATCTGCCTCAACAAACCAGGAAAAAGGATTCACGGAAATTGAGAGCTTCCAGGGAACTCTTAATTCTTCTGAGAAACTCCTGAAACTAGATTCCACGCTGGGTTACGATTTCAACAAACACTTTGGCGTGTTTGCCGGTCTTCCAATTTATTTCACGAATGTTTCGACCAATAGTACGGCTGCAACGGCTTCCACCGGCACTTCTGGCAGCACCACCAACAATGGCATTGGCAACACCTATTTGGGATTTATCCTGCGCGTACCTCATCAGGAGTGGAATTTCGCATCCACGATTACCGCGGCCGCTCCGACTGGCAGCACTCGCAAGGGATACAGCAGCGGGCGCGTGAATGTGGATTGGTCCAATCGCCTGGAGTACTCCTTTGAGCGGGTGACGCCTTTTTTTGAAGGCGGACTGGCCAACACCGTGCCTGATTCAGCCCTGTTGACACGCCCATTCACATCGTTAGGCGTGGTTGGCCATCTGGAAGAAGGCGCGGATTTCGAGCT
>QIAW01000027.1:0-1746 GCA_003225655.1 Acidobacteriota bacterium | reverse complement strand
CACAGGCAATCAAAAAGTCTTCAGCAAACTGGTTGAAACGGGTGGTTCGGGCAAAGGACCGGGAAGACATGGCCGGACTTTTGAACTCGTCCCCGTCAGCAGCGGAGCTGATTTGACCCGCGAGAATGGGTTCAATACCTGGGCAGGCTTTGAACCTAATCAGTTCTGGCGGGTCGAAGCCGGATATTCCCGCAGCATGACATTTGATTTCAACAGTTTCGCCTTCAATCTGGGCTTGAACGTCGGCAAGTTGGTTCGTTCCAGGAAGGGGCATTAAAGGAGGTACGTAGAACATGAAAAAGTGGTCTTTACTCGTTGTATTAACGATAGCCCTGTGCGGAATACCACTCTATGCTCAGCATGGACATAGCGGTGGTGGGATGGGCGGCGGTGGGTTCCATGGTTCTTCCCATGGCGGCTCACCTGATTGGACTCACGGCAACTCATCGACAACAACCCACAACCCGGGATCTTCCGCTCACGACACCAGCGCTGGCGGACCAAAAACCGCTTCTCAGCAGCTCTCTCACAACACCAAGCTGGCCAGCAAGCTCCAGGGCCTGCTCCCAGCGGGAACAAATGTGCAGCAGGCTTCCCAGGGGTTCAAGAATCTGGGCCAGTTCGTGGCTGCGGTGCACGTCTCGCATAATCTTGGAATTCCCTTCGATCAGCTAAAAGCCAAGATGACCGGCTCTTCGCCGGAGAGCATGGGCAAGGCTATTCAGGCTCTGAAACCGGCCGCCGATTCAAAAACGGAGACCAAGAAAGCAAACAAGCAGGCGAAGGACGATATGAACTCGAAAGAATCCTAGCGGACAAGCAGGATAACTCCAGGGCGGCCCTTATAGGCCGCCTTTTGGTTCGTTTTTGAATTTGAAATCAGCACCAGGAAATTCCGTCATTGGCGCTTCCAGCGGACTCCATCTTTCGTGTCTTCCAGAATGATTCCGGCTTCAGCCAGTTGCTTACGGATGGCGTCAGAGCGGGCAAAATCACGGAGTTTCTTGGCGGCGTTGCGTTCGCCGACCAGAGCTTCCACTTGCGCGTCAGAGATATGATTTCCGCTCACTGATATCTTGATTTCTTTTCCCTCAACTTGGGCCCACTCGATGATCTCGCGAATTTTTTCCGCGTCATTGTCGCGTACGACATTGAAAATTTGATCGAACTCCTCCAATGCTTGCTGGAGTTGGGTTACATGGTTGCGGCCCAGCTTGCCTGCATCTGCGGCTGCGTTTGCCTGACGGACCATTTCGAAGATCGCGGCGAGCGCCTCGGCGGTATTCAGGTCATCTTCCAGCGCCGTACGCATTTTTTGCAGTCCGGTTTTGGCCAGCTCGGCGAACTCCGGGCTGCCAATTTCCGGAAAATGGCCTGTCTCCAGCCGAAGCTTGAAGTCCCGCAACCGCTCAACCGAGGCAGCGGCTTGCTTGAGGCCGTCAAAGGTAAAGTTGAGCTGGCGCCGGTAAGGGACCGAGGCCAGCAGGTAACGAATGGAAGAAGGCTTGTGCCCCAGCAGAATCAGGTCTCGGAGAGTATAGAAGTTGCCCAGGCTCTTGGACATCTTCTTGCCCTCAACCAGCAAAAAGCGGATATGCACCCAGAAGCGCACAAAAGGTTTGCCCGTCAACGCCTCGGATTGTGCAATTTCATTTTCGTGATGGGGAAAAATCAGATCTTCGCCGCCCAGATGCATGTCGAAGCTTTCTCCCAGGTACTTCATGGCCATGACCGAGCACTCGATGT
>QIAW01000366.1 GCA_003225655.1 Acidobacteriota bacterium | reverse complement strand
ACAAAAATCACTCTGTTGTCGGAGCTTCAGAAATTTAAATAGCGATACAATCTAGAACCCGAATGACCTCAGAAAACGATAAAACTGCAGAATATCGCCGCCAACCCGGGTCATATCAATTCTGGCTGCCGCCCATATTGGCGTTTGCCGGTCTCGGCCTGCTCCTCGCTCTTGGCGGGGAGAACTGGCTTTATCCGCTGCCTGTCCCTCACCCGAATTACGAGGTGCTGCCGGTAACGGGATCGGTGCTGCGGGGAGAAGTTGAATTTCCGCACAACATTCAGTCCGGTGGCGATTTGAGAGTGCACGGCCTGCTGCAGAGTGTCGATCCTTCTGTTCAGCCGAAACAAATTGCTCTTTATCTGGATAACAAGCCTGTGGCTGTAACTGAGATCGCGTTGCGGAGCTCAGAAGGTCAAAATGCCAAGCCATGGTATTGGCACATCAATCTACTTGTAAAAGGTATTCCGCCGGGCGAACATTTTCTTTTGGTGCGGGCGCTTGGGCCCAATCGTGCCGCGGTAGATATTTTACAAACCACCGTGCGAGTCCTTAATTAGCTGTCTTGTTCATGCCTATGGGACAACAATTCGAAGAGATTGAGCGTGAAAAAAATGCCACGACAACGACAGCAACTCTCCAACCGGCCAATTCTCTTCCGGTATCGAAACGTCTGCTGGCGGGATTCCTTGGTTGCGCAGATCTTTTTACTGCACTGCTGCTCATGGCTTTCGTAGCCAAGTATTTTCTGTCGCAACACTTGCCGCTCATCATCCGTGAAATTGACTTTTTTGATAATTCCTGGGAACTCGACCTGGTATCAAAAGCACGCCAGGGAATCTGGCTGGGAAGAGATGCCACATTCACCTACGGGCCATTGTTTCAGTGGCTTTTTAGCTGGGCACCTTTGCGGCATGGAATGAGCCTGGGGTCCTTTTATTTGTATCTTTGGGTATTTCAATATTGGACGATTATTCTTATCCTCTACGGCACGGGAGCCCTTCTGCTTCGCCGCCAGCCCTCATGGGTGCGTGTATTTTATCTCCTTCTTCTTGTTATCTTCTGGATTCCGGTCTACTGGGTTTTGTTTGACATCAAGCTTTTGCTTCCGTTGTTCTTCTTTGCCGTTTTTTTGCGCATGCTCCCAGATTCAAACGCTAGGTTCTCAAGTTTGTGGTGGCGCGCCGCAGTTGCAGCAATGCTGATTGCCGCCGGATGCCTCACGTCCGGAGATGCGGGAGGATATTCGATTGCCGGCTTTGTGGTTGTTGCCGGTTGCTCCCTTTTGTACAAACCCACTTGGGTAAAGATGGCAGCAATAGCGAAGTATAGTGTGCTTACGGCGGCTTTTTTCATCCCGTGGATACTTGGCGTTAACTGGGCTGCCGGCGGTATCTTGAACTTCCACTTTTGGAGAGATTCCTCTGAGATGGTGACCCACTATCGATGGGCCCAGGCAGTCCGCATGCTTCCCGAAATGGCCCCGATTTTTTGGCTGGGCGTGACTTTATGCCTGCTGATCTTTGCCGGACAAGGGATTGTTTTTTGGAAGACTGGCGCAATCACAATGCGCACGCGCGCGACTTGGCTGGCAATGCTGTCTTTTGGGCTGCTTAGTCATCGTCTCCTCAGAAAAGTACCATGTTGCCATAGGCATGTTCCCCTTGATTGCCCTTGCCAGCGCATCATTGTTGGACGCGGCAGAAGCTGGGGATTCGCGTAAAAAACTTACAGTCTGCTTGATCATAATTCTTGCCCTGACCGGAAGCTTAACCGGCCCCAACCACTTGTTTCTTCCGCGGAACCTGTCTCACATGAACGCCACGGCAGCAAATCTCCAGGCATGTCCCCGGGGACTTTATGAAATCGATCAGGTTTGCCTTCTGACTGAAAATTTCTCTAAATTGCAAGCCGTTCGGGATTTCCTCACGCAGCATACGTCACCTTCCGATTCGATCGGAGTGTTCCCTTATCAAAATATTTACGGTTTTGTGGCGCGGCGCCAGGTAGCGGGCGAAGTGTTGCAGCATTACGCCGCTGCGGGGGATTATTTGAGTTCACGCCAGATCGAAAGCTTGCGAAAAGTACAGCCCGCCTGGGCTATCTATTCTGCCGAGCCTTGGCAAAGTGTGACCATGGGAGAGGTGACCGGCTTCACGAGAACCCCATACATATGGCTTTATTGGCAACGTTGGTACAAAGACGAGCTGGATCCATACCCCGGAGTGATGCTTCTTCATCGTGATGCCGAACGCGGTCGCCGTTGGTCGATGACTTCAACTTCTCTGCTCACTCGTCCCCTCTCAAATGTTCACCAGGGAGAAAAAATCCTTCTTCGAGGAACCCCTTCAGGGGATGATTTTGACTTCATTAAGATCGACCTGCAAGCTGATTATCCGTGGTGGTGGAAGCTCGGCAAACCTTCCGGCTTTGTAGTACGGTTGCACCTTGAAAACGGAGAGGACCGATCTGTTCGTGCGATTGTGCAACCCAATCACCCCTATGAAGTCTGGATCTATCCTTGGGAGAAAGCTCAACTGGCAAATTACTTCTCGCCGAATATGGAAGAATGGCGCTCTGGGGACCGGCCGCGTGTTCAAAGTCTGTGGTTTGAATCCTGGCCGGTCGATTGGATTTCGGTGTCGCCCTCCCGCGTGACAGTTCGTGACGTGCAGGCAGTAAAGTTGTTATTACAGCCAAGCTCCAAGTGAAAGAATTAAATCTGATCTGGATCTTTTCTGGGCCTTGCCACAGAGGAGTTAAGATGCGTCGGCCCTGCCGAGCCTCCCCAGAACGAAGCTGGGCGGGAGCGACTGTGGTAGAGTTACAATAACCGACAAATAATTGTTGCCTGCAAAGGACTGCCAAGTGTCGTTTGCAACGGATACATCTAGGAAACATAACCGCACTTCAAAGCAATATCAAATATGGCTTCCTTCGCTCTTGGCATTCGCCGGGCTCGCCATTCTCGTCGCCATTGGCGGAAAGAGCTGGGAGCACTCGCTACCCTATGACGAAATGTCTCCAACCAATTCCCAGACACTTTTGATAGAGACCGAGTTGTTGCAAGGAATGGCACAAGTTCCCAAAAGCGCTCAAATCGGTGCCCCCGCGATGTTGAACGGCAGGCTCCTAAGCGCGGATCCATCCGTCCAACCGGAGAGTATTACTGTTTACCTTGATGGCAAAGCCGCCGGCGAAACCGAAGTTTTCCTGTCCAGTGTGGCGAGTTTGAACGGCCAGAATTTTCTCGTAAGAAGCTGGCAAATTGATTTCTTTCTAAAGAACATGCGGCCGGGCAATCATACGCTTGCATTGCAGGCTGCCCTGCCAGGGCATGAGCCGATAGCCCTTACTCAAAGCACGATCTTCATCTTTCGTTAAGCCGGATCATTCATGCCTGCCGAGCAAAGACTCAAAGAAGTTGACGAGCACGGGAGATCAACAAATACTCTCGCGCCGTCCCCGTTTTGGCCGAAGATGGCGAAGGCGACGAATTTGTTCTTGGCCCATGCTGATGTCTTCGTAATGCTCCTGCTGCTCACACTCTTAACACGGTACTGCCTGTCGTTGCCACACCCCACTTCGATCATGAGCATCTATTTTGTCGACACCTCGTGGGGCGCGGACCTAGTTGCAAAGACTCATCAGGGAATTTGGCTAGGCAGAGACACTGTTTTCACCTACGGACCACTGTTCCAGAAGCTCCTGAGCTGGGGGCCTTCGCGTCATGGAACCAGCCTGGGTTCGTTTTACATTTATCTTTGGGTATTTCAGTATTCGACCATTATCATTTCCATCTATGTTGCAGGAGCTTTCCTGCTGCGCAGGCAGTCCTCTTGGGTACGAGTATTCTACCTGCTTCTCTTGACCGTCTTCTGGGTCCCAATTAACTGGATTCTCTTCGACATCAAACTTCTGTTTCCATTGGGTTGCTTTGCAATCTTTCTGCGCATGTTGCCGGCGCCAGGCACAGGATTTTGGAGCCTGTGCCGGCGCGCGGGAATGGTGGCGACGCTTATCGCCGTTGCTTTTCTAATATCGGGCGATGCCGGTATTTATTCCGCGGCCGCATTAGCTGGCGTGACGAAGTACGTTGCCCTCACCGGTTCGTATTTTTTCGTTCTGGTTTTTATCATCAATGGACTCCTGGGCAAAGTTCTGGATTTCCATTTTTGGAGGGAAACCTACGAGGTTTCCTCTCACTACCGCTGGTCGCAAGCCGTGCGCATGTTTCCTGAAATGACCTCTATTTTCTGGTTGGTTGTGACTTTGAACCTGGTGGTCTTTCTCTGGCAATGGATGATCCACAGCCGAATGCCCTCGCTTCCGTCCCGGGCCCGCACCACTTGGCTCGCCATGCTGGGGTTTGGAGTGGTCTGCTTGCAGACGCTGTTGGTTTCTTCAGAACACTTCCATGTCGCGATTGGTCTGTTCCCCTGGATTGCGCTTTCTGTCGCGTTGCTGTTAGGCGCAACTGAGATCCAAGTTTCTTTCTGGCGGCTTATGGTTTCTGTATGTGTCGTTCTCGTGATTACAGGGGTTTTCAGCGGACCCTATGGGCTATTTACTTCGCGAAATTGGCTTTGGAGCA
>QIAW01000365.1 GCA_003225655.1 Acidobacteriota bacterium | reverse complement strand
GATGATCGAGCAACTCGTGCTCACCGGCTTTATCACCGAGGGCCACTTCGGGCGCCACCTGCGGCGCATGCGCGAAGTATATGCTGAGCGTCTTTCGGTGCTTTTGCAAGAGGCTCGTTTGCGGCTCGCTGGTTTGCTGGAAATCTCAAGCGTCGAAGCGGGCTTGCAGACTGCCGGATGGCTAGGTGATGGGATCGACGCCGAATCAGCGGCCACTGCCGCAGCCAAGCGCAATGTGGATGTAACTCCGGTGGATCGCTACAGCCAAGGCAGAGTGGTGTTAGAGGGGCTGCAATTGGGATTTGCTGCGTTCGACGCAAAAGAAATCCGTCGCGGAGTTCGAGATCTCGCGATTGCGCTGGAGGGCGAGTGGAAGACATTGCATCACAGCTCGCGGAAGTCTCGGCAGTGAGTCAAAAGCGGCAGCTCAAACAGAGCGGACAAAAAGGAGCCAGGCGGGGCTAGCCAGTAACCGGTGGGAGAGAATACCTAGATCTCGTATTTCTTCATCAGGTGGCGGAACGAGCGGTACGAGAGCTTGAGCATCTCGGCGGCGCGGGTCTGCACTCCATTCGATTGCCGCAGCGCTGATTGCAGCAGCGAGCGCTCGATTCCGGAAACATAATTTTCCAGGTCGAGTCCTTCGGCGGGGAAACTCATTCCCGTTGAATTAGAAGCCGCAGCCGCGGCAGCCCTGGTCTTGGCGCGCTCCACCGGCACTTCAACCTGCAGCTCATCTGTGCCTTCCAGCGCAACGGCGCGTTCGATGGTGTTTTCAAGCTGGCGCACGTTTCCCGGCCAATCATAGGCGGCCAGTTCGCGCAGCGATCTTTCTGTGACGCGCACAATGCTCTTGCCCGCGGCGGGAGCATATTTCTTAAGGAAATGCTGGGCCAGCGGCGGAATGTCTTCTTTGCGCTCGCGCAGGGGTGGGACCTCGATGGGAATCACGCTGATGCGGTAATAAAGGTCTTCGCGAAAATTCTTTTCCGCAACCAGGGCATCGAGATCTTTATTGGTGGCGGCAATCACGCGAACATCGATGGCAATCTCATGAGTGCCGCCCACCATGCGAATACAACGCTCCTGCAGAACGCGCAGCAGCTTGACCTGCATGGCGACGGTCATTTCGCTGATTTCATCAAGAAAGATGGTGCCGCCGTTGGCAACTTCAAACAACCCGCTCTTGTTCTGGGCGGCCCCTGTAAAGGCCCCTTTGACGTATCCGAACAGCTCGCTTTCAAGCAGCGTTTCGGGAAAGGCGCCGCAGTTGACCGAGACAAATGGCTGGCCGTCGCGGGGAGAACAGGTATGTACCGCGCGCGCCACCAGTTCCTTGCCGGTGCCGCTTTCTCCATGCACCAGCACGGTGCTGTGCGTGGGTGCTACCGTGCGGATCGTCTGCTTGAGTTGCTGCAGGCGTGGACTGCTTCCGATGATATTTTCCAGCGAATTACGGCTGGAGGCATCGCGCTTGAAGGCAAGATTCTCACGGCGCAGGGAAAGGGTGTCCAGAGCGCGGGAGACGGCCACGCGGACCTCTTCCACCAGTCCGGGACCCTTATGGATATATTGAAATGCCCCGGCATTGACGGCGTTAACGGCGGCTTCATAATCTTCGACGGCAGTGATCAAAATCACCGAGGTTTCAGGCGACGCTTTGCGCGTGTGACGCAACACTTCGATGCCGTCGTGGTTTGGCATTTTGATATCGCTAATAACGATGTCATACAGGGCGCTGCTGAGCTTCTTGGTGGCTGCGTCACCCGAGGTAACGGTCTCGATGCGGTGGCCTTCTTTGCGTAGCGAGATTTCCAGGACTTCGCAGATGGAGCGGGTATCGTCGCAGACCAGAATATTACCCACGCGTTCCTCCTGCTTTGGCTAATACGACTGGCGGCTTTTCGGCGTCAGGTTCATGGAGAGCATCTTCCCGGGCTGCGCGGGAAAATTCCAGGCGGAACTCGGAGCCTTTCCCCGGCGCCGAACTGACGGAGATCTGTGCTTCGTGCGCCTGCACGATCTGATACACAATCGCCAAGCCCAGCCCGGTGCCGCCTTCGAAGCGCGATTGGAAGGGCTCAAAAATTTTTTCCAGAAGTTGCGCATCCATGCCGGAACCGGTGTCGGAAAAGCAAATGGCCCAGGTTTGTTCTTTCCCGGTCAAGCTTACGGTCAGCACCCCTCCTTCGGGCATGGCGCGTACCGCATTCTCACAGAGGTTCCAGAACACCTGCTTGAGCCGGTCGCCATCTACCATGGCAAACGCATCCGCGGTCGTATACTGGCGGACAAGAGAAATGTTTTTGCTATCGGATTTACCGAGGCTGGCAATAAGCGGGTGATTTTCCAGTAAAGTCAGGGTATCGTTGAGCAACGAAACAAGATTCAGTACACGGAACTTATAGTTCTTCTCGCGCGAGTAAATGAGGAAATCGGAGATGATGCGGTTCAGCCGCTCCGATTCCCGGGTAACAATCTGAACCAGAGTGCGCTGCTCGTCGTTCAGCGCGGAAATGCTGGAGAGCACTTTGACCGAACCGGCGATCGAAGAGAGTGGATTGCGTATCTCATGGGCGATGCCGGCGGCCATGCGTCCCACGGCGCTCAGCCGGTCGCGCATCCGGATCTCCTGTTCCAGTCGGCGAATGTCGGTCAGGTCGGCAAACGTATAGATATAGCCGAGATCCCCTTGCTCGGGTACGCGCAACAGGGTCGCTTTCATGCCAAAAATCTTTTGCGCTCCGCGTGGAGTCACGCAGCCCACCTCACAACGTATCTCGGTCCGCGCCGACGAAGCTTCTATCACCGGCAGGCGGTCAAGAAAAAGCTCCTGCACGTTGGTGCCAATCATGTCTTGCAATCTTCGCTCCAACAGCCTTCCCCCGGCGGGGTTCAGCAGGGTGATGCGGCCCTGGAGATCAGTGGTGATCAAACCCCCACTCATAGAGTGGATGA
>QIAW01000045.1:1384-5922 GCA_003225655.1 Acidobacteriota bacterium | reverse complement strand
CTGGATGCCCAAGCTGTACTGCATGGAATAGGGCACCTTGCGATTGCGCTGGAACCCCACCGACGAGCCGGGAAAGATGAAGTTCTTGACGCTCGGATTGACAGCATCAATCCCCGATTGGGCCACAGCACCCGATGGAGTGTAGGTTGTCTGCCCAAACTCGATGTTGGGAGTGCTCTGCAGGGGAAAACTCTTGAAGTCGTTGGTGTAGAAATTATCTCTTTCACGGAAATCGTAGTACAAGCCAAAGCCTCCGCGGATGGCTGTCTTGCCATCGCCAAAGGGATCGTAAGCAAAACCAAAGCGCGGGGCGATCTTGACGTGATCACTATTACGCAACCCAGGGGGATAGTTAGGATTGAACGCACTTTCGAAACCAGGCACGATGCCGTTCGTAACCGTCCCATCTACAGGATTGCCGATGCCCGGCACTATGGCTCCGTTTACAGCGGAACTAAAAGCTTTTTGCCCAGGCATTCCGAACAAGACCACGCGCTGGGCGGGATCATAAAGCTCAGGAGCAAAGCCGGCCTCATTTCCCGGTGCGTTGTGGAAAGGACGCGACCACCCCAGACGCACTCCGAGATCGAGAGTCAGGTTGTGAACAACCTTCCAGTTGTCCTGCGCGAACCACTCGAGGCCGGTATAGTGCGAGATCAGGGGAGGGCGTGTAGTACTTTCCGTGTAATTCTGAAAGTCACCAATCAAGGCGTTGGCATAGGGGTTATTGGTGTTGCCCAGAGCATTGGTATAGCTGGAGCTATTGGAGCTGAAGTTGTAGGTTCCGGTAAAGTTTCCGTTGACCCCTTTGGATTCCTGCCAGTACTCGATGTACATGCCGGTCTTGCCGGTGTGGGGGCCTAAAACCTTGGTCAGAACGGGATTCAGGGTAAACACATTCTCGGTACCGGTGATGGGATAACGAGTACTAACCGAAGGATCGGCGGGATTGCTGACGCCGTTAAATGTGGCCTGGGGCACGACGTTCAAAGGATTATTCTGGGCATAAAGTTGCGGCAGCGTGGCGCCGGTCAGGTTCCGGTTGCGGGTATCGAGGACGGCCTTCTTCGGGTGGTTGCCTTCGGTCCAGCGCGACCCCTTCAGCGCCACTTCGAGGATCAGAGTAGGGCTGAAGATGTGCTGTACGTTAATGGCAACGAAGCGAGAGATGGGGTTGTACTCGCTGGGCAGCCATCCCCAGTTGGAGTTGCCAGCGGGAATGTTAAAGCCTTTTTCGTCATCCCACCAGCGGCTCAATACAACATAGAACAGGCTCTCTTGAACCTGATAATTGTAGTTCGGTCCATTGACGTTGGGCAACGGAAGCAGGTTAAGGTAAGCCCGCGTGCGTGGATCGATGCGGTTGGCCGGAATGATGCTGTTCGCGAAACACGCCCCCTGATAGTTGGTACCCGCCTTAGGGCTCTTAGGCGTCGCCTGGCACAGATTGGTTGTCGTAATCTTTGTCGGATCCGCAAGAAACTGCGTGTTGAAGATGCCTTGGCGCTCCAACAATGTGGGCACAGTGACTTGGCGCGCATCCTGCGGACGCAGTTCACGCTGCTGCTCCTCGGAGAAAAAGAAGAACAACTTCTTCTGGTCGCGAGGAATGATTTTGGGGATGTACACCGGCCCGCCGAAATTAACGCCGGCGGTTATGAAGTGATAGGCGGGATCGTTGAGGGGGTTCTTGACGGGATCAGACTGATGGTTCGTCTTGGTAAAAGACCCCAGCGCGTTAAATATATTGTTGCGCTGATACCAATACAGCGCTCCGTGATATTGACGCCCTCCAGCTTTAGTCACCGCCTGAATGGCTGCACCGGACTTGCGGCCGAACTCTGCCTGATAAAGACCGCTCTGCACCTTGACCTGAGAAATCGCATCCATGCTGATGAACGTATTCACACTGGTGCCGTTGGAGTTGTCGGTCGAGACGCCACCAAAACTCTGGGCTTCGGCCCCGGGATTGTAGACCACGCCTGGCTGCAAAGACGCCAGCACGGAAAAATCACGGTTGATGACAGTGAGGTCCTGCACCTGCTCGCTGGTGATGACGCCGGAGCGTTCGCTACTGGCAGTCTGCACGGCGGCGCCCTCGGCCATCACCTCTACCGATTCGCTGGCTTCGCCCAGTTGCAACTGGATGCGCCCCGCCGAAAGATGATCGCTGGGATTCAGGACCAGGTTCCGTTTCTCATACCTTTTGAAGCCGGTGTGTTCCACCGTTAATGTGTAGGTGTCCGGGGGCACGGCGTTAAACGTGAACTCGCCGCGGGAGTCGCTGGTCTCCTGGCGGGTGGCGCCGCTCGATTCCGAAACCAGTTTGACGCTTACCTTGGGCATTACCGCCCCGTGCGGATCTACGATGTCGCCCGTGATGGAGCCGGTTACGGTTTGTGCTGGCAGTGTGGCAACGCACAACAGAAGTGAGACTAGCAGTACACACGTATATTTTATGGACATAGAAGTCAGCTCTCCCTTTTCAAGGCGCCAATGTAGCGCCCACCACAAGGGCGTCCCATGGCGTTCCGATGGATTTTGAAATCTTCGTTTTATCTAATAAAACATCACGGATGCCCGGTATTTCCCCTGGTCGGGCTTGAGAAATTTTAGGGATCTCCGGGGCCTTGCTCTGACAAGCACTGGCCATTTCTGGCAGGTTTGCGGATATTGTTCGAGCTTGCCTAGGGAATCAAGTTAATTAACTGTTATAAACTTATTAGGTTTGGTCCCAGAAAACCCGCCTCAGATACTCTCCGGATAGTCTCGGAGGATTATTAACGTGTCTATCTACTTAAGACAGTTCCTATTTAGGGCGTTTTGGGCACAAGTCCTCTGCGGGCGAGCGGGCGCGGACGTATCTGCACTGCGGGCGCAGTCGCCGCATTATTGTTCAGATCGCTGTCTCCAACAGTGGGAGAGGTCAATACGTTGTCAATGACGAGAGCACGGGCACGCAGGGGAGACACCTTGAACGAATACTGGTTACCAGTACTCACCATCACATCGCCGATATTGCAGGAGACCATAATAGGCGCTGTCTGGTTGCAGTTGGGATTGGAGGCGGTGACCAGAGTCACCGGGCTAGAGAAAGTAACGGCCCAAACGGCGGCGCTGTAGGTGCTTCCGATATTGTCTACCGAGGCCGTAATTCTGAGGTTGGGATCGCCAACATTGATCAATGCGGCATTCGTCACGGAGTTTACCGCAGCGACGTTCAAGCTCACATTGGTAGTGGTGGCCGGAATGGCGATGCTTAGCTGACCGAGACCAATGCTGCTCGAGACGAGCAGGCTGTTGATAGTGGCATTGGCTTGAATGGTTATGTTGTTCACGTCGCTTTGGGCTGCTCCGTTGGCTTCAAATACGACGACAAAGCTTGTGGGCCTGCCAGCCACATTAACGGCAGCTGGCAAGTTTCCGCAGCTCAGGGTTACCACTCCAGCCAGGTTCATGGGCGTAATCTGCACGATGACCGGCGCGGAGAAAGAGTTGTTGACCATGTTGACCGGCGTTCCCGCAATAGCACCGACAGAAAGAGCGGGCGCGGGTATATTCAGCGTCAAAGACTGATTCTGGGCGAATGAAGCGCCACCCGAATTTCCTGTCGCGGTGACGGTAACAGTCGGAGCAGCAGCGGGTGTATTGAAGGGAACGGAGACGGCCACTGACTCAGGTGAAGGAAAGCTGCTGGCCACGCCATTGTTGGGAGAAAAATTGCAAACGCCGCCTGCGGGTAATCCGGCGGTGCAGGCAAGAGTGACGGTGCCAGGATTCAGAAAGTTCGAGCTGGCCGTGAGCTGGGTCGTAGCTGAGTCGGAAATGTTCCCTGCCCCGACCGTCACTGCTGGAGGCGTAAAGGCCGAAGGAGTAAATTGCACCACGTGTAACGGCAGCGCTTGCGTCTTGGTGGCGCTGCCCGCATCGGTGGATGAGCTTACATCGAGCGGATACGTTGACGGCGACAGGCACGCTAGCAGTGGGGCTATATGACGGTCCCACCGGCAAGAAGTTACATGTAGCACCCGGAGGAAGCGTGTTGCTCTCGCACGCGAGACTCACACTGTCGGGCAGGTTTCCAGCAGCACTCAGAGTTACGGAGCTTGAAGTAGAGGTCGATGTGGACGGCTCGTAAAACGCCGTAATCGACGAAGGCAACGGCGCCGCGATGCCGAAGTCAACCACATCAAAATTCAAATTCGGAAAGGAATGGGTAAGCGTGCCATCAGTGCCCTGCGCGGCAAAGCTGTAATGACCGGGCGTAGCAGCGCCGGCAGCAATGGTGAAGGTGAAGCTCGGTATTGCGTTTACAGGGCTGGGAGTGCATGTGGATGGTGGTGCCGTAGCCCCAGGCTGGCAGCTCAAAGAGACCGCGCTGTTGAATCCGTTGGATGCAGCAACGGTGCCGTCAAAAACCGTCTGCTGGCCGGGAAAGATGGGACCTCCAACCGTGCCGCCGCCGGAATCGAAGATGGAAACCGTGAAATCAGCCGGCTGGACGACGACCACGGTTCCTTGCATCGCTGACAGGTGAG
>QIAW01000045.1:464-1286 GCA_003225655.1 Acidobacteriota bacterium | reverse complement strand
CAGGTGAGGAATGCAGTAATAGCTATATGTTCCGGGAGTATTGAAGGTGCGGGAAAACGACGTATTCTGGAAGGTGATGGGGTTATTCCACAGACCATCTGGAGAACAATTGCCACCCGGACAGCTACCGGAAACGGTGCTATGGGTACCGTTCACCCAGTCCCACTGCACCGTATCGCCCACATTGATGGTCGTAATCGCGGGATTGCTGGTATTGCTGGAAACATCCGTAAAGAAAATATTGCCGGTATCGACGAGCTTGGTGGCTGCGGTGGCGGCCATTGCCGGCAGGCACACCACTGCCAGCAAGAAAACCAGCTTGCTCAACCCCAGAGACAGCAAACGCATAAAGAATCTCCCCGGGAAACCTAAACACTTCCTTGCTGTTAATAACTCTGGGGCAACCCCAAAAATTATCCACGAATGCGGGGAGTTTTGCCATTGTAGTGCAAGATAGGGACCAAAACAATTTAGACTTCAATAACTCTCGCGAAAAAGACCGCCGTTCTCTTCCCTGACTGGGAATCTGGAACTTTCTCTCTTTACTTTATACCTAATGTCCTATGCTATGGCCTTTTCGGCACAAGCCCCTTGCGGGCGAGCGGTCGGACGCGTATCTGCACCGCAGGCGCAGATGCCTGATTGCCCGCCAAATTGTTTGACCCCACGCTGGGAGAGGTTAGCAAGCTATGCGCCTCCACAGAACGCTCAAACAGGGGCGCCACCTTGAAGGAGTACTGGTTCCCCGTGCTCACCGCCACATCGCCGATATTGCAGGAAACTACCGCAGGCAAAACCTGGTTGCAATTGGGATTGGAGGAA
>QIAW01000045.1:0-323 GCA_003225655.1 Acidobacteriota bacterium | reverse complement strand
GGATGAGACCGACACTCGAGTTCACGGGATTGCCATTGATGGTGGCCGCGCCGTTAATGGTTATGTTGTTGAGCATGCTTGGGGTTGCAGCTCCATTGGCCTCAAAAACCACGGCAAAAGTAGTGGGCGCGCCATTCACGTTGATCGTCGAAGGCGAAAAAAGACAAGAGACACCGGTGGGCAAATTCCCGCAGCTCGGGGTAATGACACCAGCAAGGTTGGTGGGCGTAATTTTTACAGTAACGGGTTGAGAGAAGGAGTTGTTGACCATAGTAAGCGAGGCCGGTGACGGTGTACCCAGAGAAAAACTCGGTGCAGGCACA
>QIAW01000364.1:2687-3188 GCA_003225655.1 Acidobacteriota bacterium | reverse complement strand
GCCCTTTGGCAAAACGATCGTGTCACCATTGCCCGTGCCCTTGGCACATCCGGTGGTGATGAAATAATCCGGATCAGTCTCATCAATGGCGATGCCGTGGTAGCCGCCGTCGAGGCTGTCGTGAAGCACGGAGGAATAAATCGCCTCCTGCAACGAACAGCCTCCGGTGCTGATGTCGCCGATCCTCTGGACAGTCGTGGCCACGTAAATTCTGGCGCCTGATGTCGTCTGCGCGGTCGCGTTTGGCGGTCCCATCGTAAGGCAAACGACTGCCAATAAAGCGCCCACGCCGCAAAGGCTGAAGGCGACCAAGGAACGAATGTTGAAAAACCCGAAGGCGGAAGAGGAAATCTTTTGCATACGAATGTTTGTTGGATCGGCCTGAAGCCGTTCACCGATGTACTGTCCCAAATTCGGCCCGAGGTTATGCGGAAGCGGGGTTTATTCTCGCAACTCGGATGGAGCAGCCGAAGCAGCCGCTTCCACCGTGCTCAGGGCAAA
>QIAW01000364.1:0-2616 GCA_003225655.1 Acidobacteriota bacterium | reverse complement strand
TACGATGCACAAAAAACGCCGTTTAGACCGGCGCGTTCGAGAGTCCCAAATGAGATTGCGCCTTCTGTGTAACCGCCATAGTGCCGCCCAGAGACGCCAAATCGCATCGGCTTCAAGGTAGTTTGCTGCCGACCTTCGACTGCACCGTCTGCACATCGGTGCTGTTGATCAAGCCATCGAGTGTTACGTCCTCGCGAAAGGTGGTCTTGCTTACAATCTGACCAACTTTCGATTGGGTCAGAGTCACATCATTGGAGGCGACCGAGCCATTGTTGTTGGTATCACCAAACAACACTCCCATCGGAACACTCACATCGCCGGTGTTGGTCCCATCGCTGACTCCGGATAGGGTAATGACGATTCTTTGAGCATTGGATACTCCGGTCAGGTAAACTGTCACTAGATGGCCGCTCACGCTCGAGCTGCTTACACTGGCGGTGGCGCCCGGTGCCTTTGAATCGGGAGTGACGCTTACACTTTCTACCGTCACCGCCGTCGGGAAAGTGATGATGACCGTGAAAACGTGGGAAGAACCACTTTTGCGGCATTCCACTCCGACGTTTGTCCCGGTAAGGGAAAGGGTAATATCAAACATCCCGGCCATTCCATGGGTCTTGCGCGAGACCGCCTTAATGTGTGCACCAGACTCAAAGGCGCCGATATCGGTGCCATCCCCGCCGGTGGCATTTGGATTAGATTTGTTGATCGTGCGCGAGTAGCCTACGCCGCGTTGGTCAGCAGTTAAGTGAAGGCCCGTTATAGTAGTGCTAGTCCCCTTATCGATAGCTGGGCTACCGGATAGTAAAGCTACAGTTCCGGTAAGTCCGCCGTTGTTTTGCAGGCTGGCAGCAAGCTTCGGGTCAAGCGGTGATGCAACCGTTCCGGTTAGGTCAGTGGTTGCATTGAGCCCTGTGCTCCCATCGTTCTTACCGACCAAGTTGAAGCCCTGTGAAGTGAAAGATCCAGCAACGTCCGGGTCAGAACCGGTTCCTATGTTTTTAGCGATGATGGTACTTTTAACGGTGACGTTCCCGGTGGCTTGGCTGTCATTGTAAATCCCGCCGCCAGCTGTGTCCGCGGAATTGCCACTGATCGTGCTATTACTGACGTTCAGAGCACCTCTATTGTAAATGCCACCGCCAGACGCCAAGTTACGTCCGGCCGGAAAAGCAGCAGCGTCATTCCCATAGATTGTGCTGTTGATGATATTGAGGCTAGCGAAATCGGCATTGTAGATACCGCCACCGTTAGTAACAGCGCGAGCCTGGTATATCGTGCTCCCTGTGACGGTCATTGTGCCACCGTTGTAAATGCCCCCGCCATTGCCGCCAGGGTTTCCGCCGCCGTTTGTAAGATCAGCGTCAAATAGATATATCGTGGTGTTGGTGATGGTCATTGTGCCAGCGTTGTAAACGGCGCCGCCATTGCCGGCGCCGGTGACGCCATTGGCCGAAGCGTAGCTGTCGCTTAGAGTACTATCGGTGACGTGGATCGTGCCTGTGCCGCTGTTGTAGATGCAACCGCCATTACCGCCATCGGCAGAGGTGGCAGCGAGTTCGGTGTTAATGACATTGACAGTGCCACCGGCGCGGTTATAGATGCCGCCCCCGCTGGTAGCAACAGCTGTGTTGTCACTCAATGCTAGTATCGCCCCTAAACTACAGTTCGTAACGTTAAGCGTGCCGGCATTGTAGTTCTGAATACCACCGCCGTTGTCGTCAAGTACTTCGCCGTTTACCAGGGCCAACCCGGATAAGTTTACCGTACCTGAAGTGGTCACGTTGAAGAAACGAAGAAGGTGGCTACCCCCGTTAAGCGTGAGCATGTTGGCGCCAGGTCCGTTGATGTTGACGCTGTCGCTTATATCCGGCAGCGCCCTGCTCAGGTTGATCGTCCACATTCCGTTGCTATAGCCCGGATCGCTCGTAGGGATGCTGAAGCTGATGCCGTCGCCGCCGGCGTGAGCATTTGCTTCCTCAATGGCCGCGCGAAGCGTGCATATACCGTTGCCGACCTGGGTTTCGCAATTGCCGTCACCAGGGAAGGCATCGTCTTGATCGCCCGTGCTGTTGACGACGAATATCTCTGGAAATGCCGCCTGCTCCATGACGTCAACGCCGGTTGCGGCCCAGAGCGCGAATGCGGCGGCAGAGAAGAGTATAACTACAAATGCGTAACGGACTAATATGCGTGAATTGCGAGTTCTTTTCATGGGAGTTGTCTTTATTCGCTAGCTTAAGCTGATGCGGCAAAGCTCATAGGCAGTTTGCAGACTCTAATGCGCTCCGAACTCAAAGGCGCCAATGTCAGTGCCGTCACCGCCTGTGGCATTCGCTATGCCGCTATTGTCGACCTTGCGCGCGAAGCCGCGCTGATCTGTGGTCAGTGTGCCTGTCAAGCCCGCACTTGTGCCTTTATCAATGGCAGGGCTGCCTGCAACCAAGGCGACCGTTTGAGTAGGTCCGCCATTATCGCGCAATCCTTTGAGACTCAGCATTGGGTTCAGTGGCGACACAATCGTGCCCTTCTTGTCGGTAGCCGCAGCGAAACCGGTGCCCCCGTCCTTCTTCCCGATGAGATTAAAGCCGGCTGAATGAAACGGGCCGGAAACGTCTG
>QIAW01000363.1 GCA_003225655.1 Acidobacteriota bacterium | reverse complement strand
ACATCACGGCGCAGTATGCTGGTGATGCCAACTTCAATCCCAGCACCGGGTCATTGCCGACGCAGACGGTCAACCAGGCCAATACCTCGACGACCGTAACTTCAGACAATAATCCTTCGGCCTTCGGCCAAGCGGTGACCTTTACCGCTACGGTTTCAGCCGTTGCGCCGGGCTCGGGGACACCCATGGGAGCAGTCACATTCCTGGATGGCGCCAACAACATCGGCACTGGCACGCTGGATGGGAGTGGCCACGCTACCTTCACCATTTCAATCCTGAGTATCGGGGCCCACAACATCACGGCAGTGTATAACGGAGACGCAAACTTCACCGCCAGCACCGGCTCTTTGCCGACGCAGACGGTCAATCACGCCGATACCTCAACGTCCGTAAGCTCGAACAATAATCCCTCTATCTTCGGCCAGCCGGTGACCTTCACCGCTACAGTTTCGGTGGTAGCGCCCGGATCGGGAAGCGCAACCGGAACGGTTACATTTTTCGACAACGCAAGTAACATCGGCAGCGGACCGCTGGATGGAAGCGGGCATGCAACTCTTACAACTTCAGCCCTGAGCGCCGGGACGCACAACATAACCGCCCACTACGGCGGTGATGGCGACTTCAACGCCAGTATCGGTTCGTTGCCTACACAGACCGTCAACCAGGCGAGTACCACCACAGCGGTAACCTCCAACCATAATCCTTCGGTCTTCGGGCAACCGGTAACATTTTCAGCCACGGTCGCTTCGGGAGCAGGGATTCCCACGGGAACGGTGCAATTCCTCGATGGAGGAGCGAACCTGGGCCCACCGGTAGCTCTAAGTAGTGGTTTAGCCACATTGACGACTGCTTCTCTCTCTGCCGGCGCGCACAACATCACGGCGGTCTACAGTGGAGACACAAACTTCACCGGCAGCACCGGCTCGCTCCCGACTCAAATGGTCAATCAGGCCGGAAGCGCCACCGCAATCAGTTCGTCTTTGAACCCCTCTAACTTCGGACAGCCGGTGACCTTCACCGCCACGGTCTCTTCGGCGACAGGAACTCTGAGCGGCGCCGTTCAGTTCCTGGATGGAAGCGGCAGCCTGGGCCCACCCGTGATTCTGAGCGGTGGACTCGCAACGTTTACAACTTCTTCACTGACAGTCGGAACCCACAGCATTACAGCGATGTACAGCGGCGACAGCAATTTCAGTGCCAGCACTTCACCGGTCCTGACACAAATCGTGCGTGGAACCGATATTGCAGTGACGCTGACGCACCATCCTCGAATTGCTGTCGTGGATGGAAGGTTGACGTTTGTTGCCACGGTCACGAACAACGGGCCGGAGTCAGCCAATGTCAGCTTCACCGAACAATTCACCGGGAGATTCCTGCTAGTCAGGGCCAGAGCTTCATCGGGTTCCTGCACGATTAGCGGCGGGCAGGTCTCGTGCGCTCTCGGGTTGATTCATACGGGAAGCCACGTTACGGTGCGGGTCCGTTTGATCCCGCTCCGGCCCGCCAGCGCCATCGCAGCCACGGCGACGGCAACTCCGGATATCGGCGATACTGTGCCCGCGAACAACACCGCAACCGACAGTGCGAAGGTCAGATCCAGACACTTTGACGATGACGATCGTGATGATGATGACGACGATCGTGACCGTGATGACTAACCTTCTTACTTACTGATTACCAACAACAGGCAGGTCAAGCAGACGCCCCGCAACTCGCGGGGCGCGTTACTTAGAGATTCACCTGCCAGATAATGATGCAGGTTTTCGGCGATGAGCGCGTAATGGCGTTCCCATAGTGTTTGCGCCAGGGCGGCGGTGTGGGGAGTGATGATGAGATTTTCCAGCAACCAGAGTGGCGATTCTAGGGGTAAGGGCTCGGTGGCAAAAACATCGAGGGCGGCGCCGCCGATCTGCTTTTTCTGCAAGCACTCGATGAGCGCGGCTTCATCGATCAGTGCGCCCCGGCTCACATTGATCAGGTAAGCATCGGATTTCATCCTGGCAAGGCGCTCGCGGTTGAACATGCCGCGGGTGCTGGGAAGAGTGGGCAGGCTGATCAGCACAAAATCGGCCTGGGGAAGCAGACGGTCGAGTTCGCTGATGGAATATACGGCATCCGCGCCTTCTGCGCCGTGTTGCACATTTTCACGGAGGACCGCGATCTTCATGTCAAAGGCTTTGGCGCGGGGAATGACCTCGCGGCCAATGCTGCCGGCGCCCAACAGCAGCAAAGTTGCGCCGGCGACTTCGCGGGGCATAGGATGCTCCTGGCACATCTCTCCCTGCCCCCATTTGTGCTGCTGCTGGTAACGGAAGGCCGATGGCAGACGCTTGGCCAGCGCCAGTATCAGCGCCATGGAGTGCTCGGCCACAACCATGCCGTGAACGGTGCGTCCGTTAGTGATAACAACGCCGCTGGCGATGACCTCAGGAAACAGAAGTTGATGCACTCCAGTAGAGGGCGAATGGATCCAGCGAAGTTTTTTCGCCTGCTGGAATTGCTCAGAGCGCAACGATGCTCCGACAAAGATTTCTGCATCGGGGATTTCTTTGTCCAAGCCATCATAAGTAGGAAGCTGAACGACATTTACGTTGGGAAATTCCGCATGCAAGCGCTCACCAACCCAGGCAGGAGCATTCCAGAGTAGGAAATCATGAGGATGGACTAAGAGCAGCTTCAAGTTTCGAGTTTCCTGTTTCGAGTTTTTCGCCCGCGAATGAACGCGGATTTTCGGATCTCCAAGATTCTTCAGAGAGTGCTCTTAACTCGTCAAATTTTATTCACTCGTAAGTCTTTTCCTGTCATATCTTTAGGCTCTTGAACCTCAAGCATTGCTAACACTGTTGGCGCGATATCCTGCAAGGCCCCATCAGGACGCAAGGTGTACTGTTTTGCATTCTCGCTCACCAGGATAAACGGTACGGGATTGGTGGTATGAGCGGTGTGCGGACCGCCGGTCGCAGGATCAATCATCAACTCGGCATTACCGTGATCGGCGGTGATGAGCATGGCGCCGCCACGCTGGCGCAGAGCAGTCTGGATGCGTCCCAGGCAGGCATCTACAGTTTCCACGGCTTTCACTGTGGGCTCCAGTTTGCCGGAGTGACCGACCATATCCGCGTTGGCAAAGTTCACGATGATGACATCAAAGGTCGCATCCTCGATGGCTTTGACCACGGTGTCGGCGATGCCCGAGGCGCTCATCTCAGGTTTGAGATCGTAGGTCGCAACTTTCTGCGAGGGCACGAGTGTGCGATCTTCGCCGGGAAAGGGCTGTTCGACTCCGCCGTTGAAGAAATAAGTGACGTGGGCGTATTTTTCCGTCTCCGCCACGCGCAGGTTGCGCATGCCCAGATTGCCCATGACGTTGGCCAGAATGTTGTTCAGCGACTCGGAAGGCACAACCACGGGCAAAGTAAACTTCTTGTCGTACCCGGTCAT
>QIAW01000362.1:1201-5510 GCA_003225655.1 Acidobacteriota bacterium | reverse complement strand
AAGGAATGATCGCCGTGATGGATGCAGAAGAAGCTCTTTGCGGCAACGGCCGTGGCTCTATTCCCATAGCACAATCGTCAGTTCGATAGGTCTTTCTGCGATCACTTCCAAGTTTCGACCGCGTTCCCGGTGGGCACGGTATGGACGGCATTGATTTCATTCTCAATGATTGTGAGCGGCCTTTTCTTGACTTGCCGATAGATTCGCCCCAGGTACTCGCCAATGATGCCAAGAAAAAGCGCGTTTAAGCTCAAGGAGCCCAGAATCAGAACTACCAGGGTGGTGAATCCTGGCGGCCAGGGCTTGCCTAAAAGAATCTTACCCACAAAGTAAACGACGGTTCCCAGAAAAGTAGTGACCGAGACAATCAGTCCTATGCCGGTGGCAAGCCGCAAAGGCATCACCGAGTGGTTCAAGATGCCATCGAGTGCCAAGCCGAATAGTTGAGCCATACTGAACTTGCTTTCACCGGACCGCCGCTCGTTGCGGACGTAAGGAATTCCGGTTTGGTTGAAGCCCAGGGTGGCGATCAAACTGTTGCAGCACATCCAAGACACGCCGGTCAACGAGCCGGAAATCGCCCGCATCAAAAGGAAGCTTGTCTTCGCTGAGGAAATCAATCAGCCGGTAAAAAAAATTGCGAATAACGTTCATATGCCAGGCTTCCTGGCGCTGTAAACGCTCTCCGTAAACTACCTGGTAGCCCTCTTCCCATTTCCTGATAAATTCAACAATCAGCTCGGGAGGATCCTGAAGGTCACAGTCGATCTGGATGGCGGCCTGGCCACGAGCATGAACATAGCCGGTATAAATTGAACGCTGGAAGCCGAAATTTCGCGAAAAACGCAGAACCCGAATGCGGGTGTCTTTGAGGGCCAGTCGACGCAGAATTTCAAAAGTCCTGTCGGTGCTGTGGTTATCGGTAAACAGCAGTTCGAAATCGTAACCGGCATCAAGCTGCTCCAGAATTGGAATCAGAGCGGCGTACAGCGGCTCGATATTGGTCTCTTCATTGAACACCGGAACAACAATGGAGATCAGCTTTTTGTCATTCCCCATGCTTTTCTCCAATCAACGCGTACTGCCCGCCGGCGGGAAGCCATCGGAGCATGGGCTCCAGGGAGCGGAACACAGAGAGCACTCGTGGAAAAAAGACCACGTAGTCCCGGCGTGCGATGGCCAACTTAGCCTTTTGGAAGTACTGGCCGGCTTCTTTGGGGCGGAGCAGAATCGCGTCATCATCAAAAGGACAGTGCTTTACCACCCACTGTGTCAACGGATTGAGAGGATTGTGTTCAAACAACACCAGCCGGCCACGGTGGGCGAGGCGCCGCTCGATCTGCAGGATCGTCTGTTGCCGGTCGTTGCGGGGTACATGGTGCATAACATTGGAAATGATGGCGAGTTCGTAGTCGTAATGCAAGCGGGAGAGGTCACTGGAGAAAACACCCTGGACACTCAGTTCAGGCGCGATCATCCTGATACTCCCCTCAGACACATCGTAGCCGTGAATGCTCGAGCCGGGCAGATATTTTTTCAATAGACCGGAAAGCAGGCCGACCCCGCAGCCATAATCCAGAATCTTGCCGCGAAAATCCTTCCCTACCATTCGGGCAATGTAGCTGGCCTTGTACTCAGCAAAATACTCAGAGCCTTCGCCGGAAAGAGCCACCGATCGATCAAGAAGCTCCTTGTAGTTGGAGGAAAAGTGGTCGAAGTTCGTGGAACTCATGCTCTCCCCAGTGTGGAAACCATTTTGCGGATGCCTTCTTCGAGAGAAATGCGCGGGGTCCAGCCGGTAAGCGAGGTGAAGCGCGTATTATCTCCAATTACCCACATGGTCTCATCGGTGCGATACGGACGGGCGCCAAAGTGCAGCAGACTCTTCGGCTTGTTCATCACTTCTGCCACCTCTTCGGCCATCTCACGAACCTTGACGGCTTTGCCTGAGCATATGTTGTAGGAAGATCCTGGGATGAGGGCATCGCTTTCCACCCCGAGCAACAGGGCCTCGACAATATCATCCACATACAGAAAGTCACGGACCTGTTCACCAGCGGTAAGATCAACCGGTACATCGCGCTGCAAATGGCTCACAAGATAGGGTACAAGACGATAGGATGCTTCTCCCACGCCGAAGACTCCGAACAGGCGCAGCGTATTGAACGGTATATTTCTCAACTTGGCGAAGGCGGCCCCATAGATATGGGAGCAGGCTTTGACGGCGCCGTAAAGAGAGACAGGAAACAGAGAATCTTCTTCCGTTAACAGATGACCTTCTGGCACCGGACTATATTCCGAGCAACTGCCTATATGAATGAATCGGCGCAGGCGCCACTGCGCGGTGGCAGCGATGAGACCGACAATGATGGTGAGATTTCCTGCAATCAGCATGTGCGGATCACGTTCCTCAGGAACCACTCCGGCAGAAGCCAGGTTGAAGACCGCATCTGCCTGGATTCTTGAAAGTTTTTGGCTCAAGACAGCAGAATCGTAGGTTTCTATCTCCAGCACCTCGACTCCTGGAAGGTCACGCACACGCGAGCAGCCGGGAGAGTTGGGCCGCACCAGACAAAATACACGGACCCCTTCGTTTGAGAGGCGGCGAACGAGCGCGGAACCGATGAATCCGGTCGCGCCGGTGACCAAGGCAGATTGAGCGTTCTTCAACATGGCAGATCCATGTATCTTTGGATCTGGTCACGCGTTATGGATCCCGCGCTCTTCGGGTCTTTGGCAACCGTGCGGTACCACTCCACTGTCAGGCGCAGAGCGTCCTCGATGGTCAGCAGAGAACGCCAACCGAGCAAAGCATGCGCTTTGCTGCAATCCAGCTTGAGATAACGCGCTTCATGCATCTTGGGCGCTCTCTTGCTGATATTCAGTTTTCCGGCCCCCCAAAGCTCAATCAATTGCCGCGCTACCTGCTCCACGGAGATAGCACTTTCATGGGGGCCAAAGTTCCATGCCTCAGCGAAATCTTTTTCCTGTTGCCATAGGCGTTGGCCCAGCATCAGGTAACCGCGCAGCGGCTCCAGAACGTGCTGCCAGGGGCGCAGGGCATGGGGGTTGCGAATGGGAATCACAGATTTTCTTATCACGCCGCGGATGATATCGGGAATAAGCCTGTCCTTGGCCCAGTCTCCGCCGCCGATGACATTTCCGGCGCGTGCGGAGGCAATAGCGGCAGCTTTCTTGTCCTTGAAGAAAGAACGGCGATATGCCGCCGTCACCAGTTCCGCGCAGCCTTTGCTCGAGCTGTAAGGATCGTAGCCTCCCATGGGATCATGCTCGCGGTATCCCCAAATCCATTCGCGGTTTTCATAGCATTTATCGCTGGTGATGATCACCACCGCGCGCACGGATGGGGTCTGACGCGCGGCTTCGAGAATATTCACCGTGCCCATCACATTCGTGGCATAAGTCTCGATGGGTTCCTCATACGAGCGCAACACCAGGGCCTGGGCCGCCGCATGAAAGACAATCTCCGGACGGCACTGCTTGAACAGCTTCAAGACAGAAGCAAAATCGCGGATATCTCCGAGGACTGAATTCATGCCCTTCCCAATCTGGGCATCGGCAAAAAAGCTGGCAGAGCCACTCTCCGGGGCCAATGCCAGGCCGCAGACCTGGCTGCCCATGGCTTTAAGCCACGCGGCCAGCCACCCGCCTTTGAAACCGGTGTGGCCGGTGACCACAACTGATTTTCTCTTATAGAACTTTTCCAACGAGTCTTTTATTGCCATACCTTCCAAGGGGCTCCCGTGTTCCAAAGAGTGTCAAGATAATGCTTGTCGCGCAGAGTGTCCATAGGATGCCAGAACTGCGTGTGACGGAAGGCCATGAGTTCTCCATCGGCGGCCAGCTTCTCCAGCGGTTCGCGCTCGAGCGAAACCGCATCGCCACCGATGTAATCGAGCACCGAAGGTTCAAAGACAAAAAATCCGCCGTTAATCCAGCTATCGGCATTGTGCGGTTTCTCGGAAAAACGGGTGACCGAGTCTCCCTTGAGTTCCAGGCCGCCAAATCGGGGCGGCGGAGTGACTGCGGTTACCGTCGCTTTTTTTCCGTGGCTGCGATGAAATGAAACCAGGGCTTTCATGTCTACGTTCGCCAACCCATCGCCATAGGTCGCCATGAAAGTTTCGTTGCCAATCCAGCTTTGCAGTCGACGTAAACGTCCGCCGGTCAAGGTGTCGACACCGGTATCTACCACCGCCACTTTCCAATCGGGAGCCGTGGCATTGACGATCTGTTGGCGCCCGGTCTTGAAGTCAAACTGCAGATCGCTGTTGTGGAGCATGAAATT
>QIAW01000362.1:0-989 GCA_003225655.1 Acidobacteriota bacterium | reverse complement strand
TCGGAAGTCGATTCTGGCCAGGGGGTACTGACCTTGCTTACCCGAGCTTCTGACTGAAGTAAGTAGGCTCCCTGTAACGTTGGTTTGCCGGCGACTGCTTGCACCGGTGCGCAACCGCGTTGCGGAACCCGCTTGTGAAGGATAAGATTCAAAGAACACCTGCAGCCTCAAAATATCTGGAGACGATTCCTTCCATCCGATGTCAGAAAATGAGTTCGATTTTATTGTAATCGGCGGCGGCATTATAGGCCTAGCAACAGCTATGGCCATTACGCAGCGGCTTCCGAATCGGCGTTTGCTGCTCCTCGAGAAAGAGAGGGGAGTAGGCGCACACCAAACCGGACACAACAGCGGAGTTATCCATTCCGGCCTCTACTACAAGCCGGGTTCCATGAAGGCCAAGACATGTGTCGAAGGCGCTGCCGCCATGGCAGAATTCTGTCAGAAGAACAGTATTCCCTATCAGCGTTGCGGGAAAGTTGTGGTTGCAACGTCGCCGACAGAGCTGCCACAGGTAGGCATGCTCTATCAGAGAGGTATGGCAAATGGCGTACCGGGGTTGGCTCTGATCAGTCCGCAACGTCTGCGCGAGATAGAGCCGCACAGCTACGGCATTAAGGCTATTCACGTACCGGAAGTCGGCATCACGGATTATGCGGCGGTGGCAAGAAAGTTCGCTGATATTGTCGTCCAACAGGGAGGAAAGGTCCGGACCCAGGTACGGGTAACTGCCATCTCGTTGCGCCTAAATGAGGCTATCGTGCGCAGTACGCAGGGAGAGTTTATCGGAAAATACGTGGTGAACTGTACAGGGTTGCAAAGCGATCGTGTAAGCAAGCTGGCAGGCGCCAGCAACGGCCTTATGATCGCACCCTTCCGCGGCGAATACTACGACATTGTGCCGGAGCGACAGCACCTGATAAATGGGCTAGTCTACCCAGTTCCCGACCCGAATTTCCCTTTCCTGGGTGTGCATTTCACTCGCATGG
>QIAW01000361.1 GCA_003225655.1 Acidobacteriota bacterium | reverse complement strand
GTGGTGGCGCTCCCTGATGGATCGGTGCTCAACCGCTATTGGGATGATGGTGACACTCCGCGCGACGAATCTTACCGGGAAGATATGGCGCTGGCCCAGACTTCTGGACGCGAACCACGGCAGTTGTTTCACGATATTCGCTCCGCGGCCGAGAGTGGATGGGATTTCAGCTCCCGCTGGTTCGCCGATGGCCGCACTCTTGCTACCATCGATACCGCTGAGATGGTTCCACCAGACTTGAATAGCCTGCTCTTCGGTCTGGAAAATGCAATCCGCTCCGGCTGCGACCGAACAGGCCAGCAGGAGTGTGGGCGAGATTTCCGGCACAGGGCAGATGCGCGTCGCGCCGCGGTCAACAAATACCTGTGGGACGAAGCCGGCGGCCGCTATTTGGATTACGACTACCGGCTTCGGAAGCGGATCGACCGGGTGAGTGCTGCGACCCTCTATCCCTTGTTTGTCGGTATGTCGAACAGCCGCCAGGCATCGAAGGTGGCGAAGTCGGTTGCGAGGCAATTACTCAAACCAGGTGGAATCGTGACCACGAACACCGCTACCGGCCAGCAGTGGGATGCTCCCAACGGCTGGGCTCCGCTGCAATGGATCGCCGTGGCCGGGCTAATCCAGTATCAGCATCACGTGACGGCTGAGGCAGTCGCCTGTCGCTGGATGGTCAACGTATCGCGCGCCTACCGGCGGACCGGAAAGCTAGTGGAAAAATACGATGTCATTACGCCCGACCGTCCCGGCGGCGGCGGTGAGTATCCACTGCAAGATGGCTTTGGATGGACGAATGGTGTCCTGCGCAAATTGATGGCACTTTACCCCAAGGATGCCGGCTATTTGGATACGAGCCAGTGTCCCAAGAAGCCATATTGACGGGTAGCGCAGATATGGAAGCCGGTCAGCCCAACCAACTCCGAAGAATCCGCAAACTTGAGCCGTTTTGCGGTCCCTTCGCTCGGCTCAGGGCAGGCTAAAAACCGAGCCCGCAGGTGAAATCCAGAGCGAAGTCGAAGGACCAGCAGGGCACGATTTTCGGACTTTTATCTGTTTATTGCCGGTCTACACTAACTCTGAAATCGCTATAAGAACTATACGGAAGACATCATTCATCGTCCCAAGAACAAGCATGATTCAGTGAAAATAGCTGTCGAAGCCAAATAATTTCAAAACAGCCCACTACCCGAATTGCGAAGAGCTCGTTCGCGCTCAGGAAAGTTGGTAAACTACACGTTTGCTGCACGCACCAATAGGACCTTTGTTCAAGCCAACAGACAGGGAAAGCTCTGAAAATGTTACGGCGAACTCCAGGTGTTGTAATTCTTTTTTCTATCTTCTCGCTATCAGTCGTTCTCGCCGGATGCGGTGGAGGGCGCACAGTCACCATCTCCGCTCAGCCTTCGGCCCCACTGCTGGGGCTGACGGCTGCCGAGGTACAGAGCGCCGTGCAAGGAGCGGCAACGTCGGTTGATGCAGCAGTCGTAATTGCCGTAACCGACCGCAGTGGTCAGGTCCTGGCTGTCTTCCAGAAGAGTGGGGCGTCGGCAACGGCCGTGGGAAACTTCAGTGCGAACGTCGCGACAACTGAACTCGCGGTTGCGCTGGCCCGCACCGCTGCTTACTTCAGCAACGATCAGGCCCCACTTTCTTCCCGGACTGTGCGCTTCATCAGTGGAATCCACTTCCCACCAGGTATTACGAATGCTCCCAATGCCGCACTTTACGGTATTGAAAACACTAATCGCGGCTGTCCGTTGAATGTGACGTTCCTTCCCGGACAAGCGATTGCGCCCGCGCGCTCCATCAGCGGTCTCCTGCTCGGCCTGGGAATCACCACCGGCAAGACGGATATTTTCGATTCCAACCCCAATGCCGTCAATCCCGGCGGCGTACCTTTGTTCAAGAACGGCCGTCTGGTGGGAGGCATCGGCGTGGCAGGCGCATCCCCGGCAGTTAGCGAATTCGCCGCGTTTTCGGGCGCCGTGAATGCCGGCTTCGGCGCCACTCCGGCCGCGCCTGGCGTGGTTGTGATCGACGGTATCTCTTTGCCGTTTGTGTCTCAAACCACGCGCCCTGCAGGGGTCAATACGGGAGTCTTCGCAGGCATCTTTCTGGCGGGCCCAATCGCTAGCCCGGGGCCAGTACCCGAGGGAGACCTTGTCCAGGCGAAAGCCGGGCTGATCGGCGGATTGACCCTGGGCGAGGTGCAGAACATCGTGAATCAGGCGATTACGACTGCGAACCAGACGCGGGCTGTCATCCGTTTGCCCGATGGCCAGAGGGCAAGATTTGTGATTGCTATAGCCGACCTGGATGGCAGCATCCTGGCGCTCAATCGTATGCCTGATGCCACCGTGTTCAGTATCGATGTGGCCGTGGCCAAGGCCCGCAACATGGTTTATTTCAGCAGCGCCGGGGTCAATCCCAGCGACCTTCCCGGCGTTCCCCCTCAAACTGCGGTAACCAATCGCACGATCAGTTTTGGCGCTCAGCCCTTGTTTCCACCTGGGATTGATGGCAGCGCGGCAGGGCCGTTTTTCAGTCTTTATCAATCCGATCTGACGAATCCGTGCACGAACGGAAGCCAGCCGCCGAATCCTAATCAAAACGGCGTTGTTTTTTTCCCCGGAAGTGTGCCGCTTTACAAGAATGGCGTGCTGGTGGGAGGACTGGGAATCAGCGGCGATGGAGTCGAGCAGGATGATTTCGTCTCGGCCGGGGGCGCCCAAGGCTTCGACGCTCCAATGGGAATCCGCGCTGATCAACTCAGCTTGCGTGGAGTGCGGCTGCCTTATCTCAAGTTCCCACGAAATCCCACGTTCTGAGCCGGTCCGAAATACCTCAGTGCACTGTTATGCCCGAATCGCGCAGCGCAGCGTTGACTTTGTGCATCTGCGAGCTAAAGCGCGGAGCGTTGTAAGCGGAAGGGTTATTCACTTCCTGGAACAGTGCGTCGATGGCCGCGCGAACAGCCGGATGGCTGCCTGCCTGTTTCTCATAACATAGAAAAATCGTATCCAGTGCCATCGTGGCCTGCTCTGCCGAGCGGGTGTCCTGATTGGCAATCGAGTCTGCCTGGGCTGAGATTGCCTGCAACAGGCCGATTGCACGCGCCTGATCGAAGCTAGTTTGATTGATCTCGGCAACCAGGCGATTGGCAGTTTCGCTGGCCGCCGAGGCTTTCTCACTAACCTCTTTGCGCGAGCCGTTCAAATCACTTGCGGTTTCATAGACGCCTTGCATCTGGGATTCAAGTTGTTGGCTTGCTGCCGGGTCTACCTCTCGAGCCAGAATACGGAAGACAGCGTAATGAGCACTATCCCACGGAGGCGACCCCGGAGTTCGGTGCTCATAGCCGCGCTCTTGCCGCCAACTGTTTTCCGGCTTGGTAAGACCGTGATGACAACTGAAACAATCATAGTCGGAGAATTCGGGCCAGTTCGCCCCCTCTGCGTGGCGCGCCAATCTCCTTAAAGACTCACGCAGTTGAATAGCTTGTCCCACGGCCCAAAGGTGCACGTCGTGGTAAGGATCAGCAGCAGGTTTCCAGTGCGGTGGTTGGATGGCGCTGTAGGAATCCAGCTCAAAGACCAAATCCGGATGGCCTGCGGCAATCATCTTGTGATCTACGTCCTTGTCTGCTGTTCCCAAGTGGCAGGAGAGACACTTCTCAGAGCGGTGCATCGGATCACGAAGATCCAACATTCCCAGCGCGACTGATTTCTGCGTGGTCGCGCCTCTTAGCGTATGCGGTTCAAGCCATGCCGATGCCGGACCGTGACAGCTCTCGCAGCTCACGCCTTCGACATCAAAATCGCGCGCCTTATCCTGGGATGAGACCACGAGCGAATGGCAAGCGAGGCACTTGGGCGATGCCGCGGGATTGTCAATTCCAAGCAGCCGTCCAATGTGCTGAGATATTGGGGTGCCCAGATTGCGGTAAGCCTTAAAGTGCGCGTCCCGCACCACCCACGTACTGTATTCGTTCTGCAAGACGCTGGTCACTGAGCTTGGCTGCACGCCGCCATGGCAGGCCGAGGCGGCGCACGAACCCGGGCCGACATATTTCGAAACTCCGGTTGCTTTGGCGTTTGCCTGCGCAACCCCTAATCGCGGATTGAGAAGACAACTCAAGAAGATGCCTGCGAGCAGAACTTGCAACACAGCCTTTTGCCGGACGCGAGCTTCAGCCATCGTTTTCCTCGATTGGTTGGAACTGTACTTTCTACCTTGTGTCCCTTTAAAACGCAACATCAGAATACAGGCCAGGAACAATCAGGCGATTGTTCGGTGGACGAAAGCCTATATTGTCTGTTATAGTCCGCCCACTGCATCCTTAAGTGGTTCAAACAGCTTGGCTAGATTCAAGAGGAGTGGTCCATCGTGTCTGCGCCCGCCCCTTTCAAGGTGCTACCCGTTGAGCATAAGACGGATGGCATATTCGAGGAGCTCAAAGAGGTTCAACGGAAGTTTGAATACCTTCCGGCTGACGAGTTAAAGCGAATCGCGACCGGCCGAGGCCTGGCCCTGCGCGACGTTCATGCAATCGCAAGTTATTATCCCCACTTTTATCTTCAGCGTCCCGCCAAAGTCACGGTAAAGATATGCGATGACATGAGCTGCCATCTGCGCGGGGCTCCGGCCTTACAACAGAAGCTGGAACAGAGGTTCCAAGGCATGTCTGAGGAGGACTTGACCATCCGCAACGTCTCCTGTGTGGGGCGCTGCGACCATGCGCCTTCGTTTGTAATCAATGATCGGTACTACGATGGGCTCTCGCCGGATGAGGCCGTTTCCTCTGTCGTACAAACCATTGGCGGCGTTGCCCCTCGGGCATCAATCTATCGTCTGCGCGAAATGTCTCTGGCGAGCGACCCCTACGAGGGCGAGAGACCATACTCGGCGTTGAAAGAATTCGTGCGATCGCGCGACTGGCCCGGACTTCTGGCAAAGATCAAAGCGGCGGGATTGCGCGGCATGGGTGGCGCCGGATATCCCACGAATCAGAAGTGGGAGTCGGTGCGCAATTCCACGTCGCCGGAAAAATATATCATCTGCAATGCCGACGAGAGCGAGCCAGGAACGATCAAAGACCGCTTCATTCTTACCCAATTGCCTCATCTCGTCATCGAGGGAATGGTTCTGGCCGGCTTGTGTACGGGCGCCAGGCGAGGGTACTTCTATATCCGCCATGAGTATCAGGAGCAGGAGGATATCATCCGGGGGGAGCTCAGCCGCGCCTACCAGAATGGGTTCCTGGGAAAAAACATTCTAGGTACGGAGCTCTCATTTGAAATCACTCTCTTCGTGAGCCCAGGCGGGTATATCTGTGGCGAAGAGACGGCGTTGCTGGAAGCCATCGAAGGCAAGCGAGCCGAGCCGCGCAGTAAACCCCCTTTCATGGCTGCCGCCGGCTTGTGGGGGAAACCCACGGTCATCAACAACGTTGAAACCCTGGCCTTTGCCGCAGCCATTGCCACTAGAGGCGCGGATTGGTTCAACTCTCACGGGGCCAACGGGTTCACCGGGTTGAAGTTTGCCGGCGTCAGCGGAGATGTCGAAAAGCCCGGTATTTATGAAGTTCCCATGGGAATAAAATACTCCGAGCTGATCAACCAATACGGCGGCGGCGTGATAAGCGGACGCAAGTTGTTCGGGTTTGCTCCCTCAGGACCTTCTTCCGGATATTTGCCGGCTTCGATGGCTGATCTCCCCATGGATTGGCAAACCATGAACAAGGCGGGCTCCATGGTGGGCTCATCTGCGATTGTGGTTTGCGCCGAAGGCCGGTGCATGCTCGATATGGCGCTCAATGCCGTACGTTTCTACCGCAATGAATCCTGCGGAAAATGTGTGCCCTGCCGCCTGGGATCGCAGAAGATGGTCGAAATCCTGGAGGGATGGACGCGGGGCAATTACAAGCCGTCCGACATGCCTCTCGTGGAAGAACTCTCACACGCGCTCAGGCAAGCTTCCATTTGTGGACTGGGACAGTTTCTGCCGGCGCCGATCCAATCGGTGCTCAAGCACTTCCGGGCAGAGGTTGAAGAACACTTGTCAAACCGGCGTTGCCCGGCGGGTGTTTGTTTTAAGCGGGATAGAACATGAGCCATCCAGTGGCCTCTTCTTCTTCGACGGTCGAACTCACCATTGATGGGCAAACCATCAAGGTTCCTGCCGGAACAACCGTCTTTGACGCCGCCCGTATGAATGGCATTGAGATTCCTGTCCTCTGCCATCAGCAGAATGAAACTCCCGTTGGCGTATGCCGCATGTGCGTTGTGGATGTGGGCGCACGTGCCTACGCCGCAGCCTGCATCCGGCAGGTTGATCCCGGCATGCTGGTGAAAACCCAGACCGATGAGGTGTTGGCGGCACGCAAGACCCTGCTCGACCTGATGATGGCCGATCATCCCGTGCCTTGCGTTCGCCAGCAGCACACCGGCGACTGCGAATTGGAACGCCTGGCCAGCCAATATGGCGCATCGGAGACGCGGTATCCGCGTCGCGAAGTCACCCGTGGACAGGACGATTCATCCCTCACCATTTTGGTGGACCACGCCGCCTGTATCCTGTGTGACCGCTGTGTGAGGGCCTGCGCCGACTTGCGGCATAACTTCGTGATCGCGCGCCAAGGCAAGGGCTATGACGCGGGAATCGCCTTTGATTTGGATGACCCCATGGGCGGCTCCACCTGCGTCTCGTGCGGAGAGTGCATGGTGTCTTGCCCGACAGGAGCGCTTACCAACAAGGTTGCTGCCGGACAAAAACTTGAATCCGGTTTTTCCTGCGAAACGGAAGAACTTTTGAAGCTCCCAGTTTTCCAGGGCGTTTCCGGGACCTTTCTCGAACTCAATCGCGGTTCAGTATCCATGCGCACGGTCAAGAAGGGAGAGCTGCTCTTCCGTGAAGGCGATTATGGTTCCACCGCTTTTTACATCCTGGAAGGACAAATCGATATTTTCATCTCCAGCCCGAGGGCACACGTTAATACGCAAAAGGGCACCAGCAACCTGCTCAACATCTTGCAGAACAAACTGGTAGGCCGGCGGGAGCAGCCTCGCCCCGACGAAAATTTCTCTCGCGACTATATCTCGATTGATGCCCCGGTCGAGCTTTCCTACGATCATCCCGTCGCCCAGCTTGGCGCGGGCGACCTTTTTGGCGAGATGACCTGTATGAGTTTTTATCCCCGTTCGGCCACGGCCCGCGCCGCTACTACCTGCGTGGTCCTGGAGATGTTGCGCAATGTGCTGGACGTGTTGCAGAAGAACAAAACCTTCAGGGCCAAACTGGAAAGCGACTACCGCCTGCGCGCGCTCGAGACCCATCTGCGCAGCGTTCCTATCTTATCTGTTTTGACTCATGAGTTTATTGACGATCTGCGCCAAAAGGTAGAACTGGTGCGCTACGCGCCCGGCGAGATCATATTTCACCAAGGAGATCTTGCCGATGCCTTCTATCTCGTCCGCATCGGGTTCGTCAAGGTGAGCGAGCAGTATCCCGGCGGCGAGCTGGTGCTTGCTTATCTTTCCAAAGGAAACTACTTCGGTGAAGTTGGACTGCTGGGCGGAGGCAAACGTACGGCGACCTGCTCGGCCCTGGATCACGTGGAGGTGGTCCGCATCACCACCGCAGACTTCACGGAGATGTTGCGGCAGTTTCCTGAGATTCGTGGCCGCCTGGAAGCCATCAGCACGGAGCGTTTGCGCGAAAATCAGGCCCGTTTTAAGCAGGTCAGCAACGTTCCCGTGGATGAATTCCTGCGCCAGGGTCTGATGGAAGCGCGGAACTTGCTGGTGCTCGACCTGGACCGCTGCACGCGTTGCGACCAGTGCGTGACTGCCTGCGCCGATGCCCATGGCGGTGTTACCCGGCTGATTCGCGACGGCTTGCGCCTCGACCGCTACCTGATCGCGACCTCCTGCCGTCACTGCCGCGACCCGCTATGCATGGTCGGTTGTCCGGTCGGCGCCATCCGCCGCCAGAATTCGCTGGAGGTGATTATTGAAGACTGGTGCATCGGATGCGGCGTGTGTGCCAACAATTGTCCTTACGGGAACATTAATTTGCAGAATTTCAGCGTAGATGGCCCGGTCAGCGACGAGATCGCTCAACTGGCTGCAGGACAGGAAAACGCAAAGAAGGCGAGAGTCGTGCGCAAGGCAACCAGTTGCAACTTGTGCAACGACTATCCGGAGCCCAGTTGCGTTTACGCCTGCCCACACGACGCCGCTCATCGCGTCGAGCCGGCAGAGTTTTTCGGCCGCATGATCAAGGGATAAGACCCAGCAGAGGAAGACTTTGAAACTTGCGCATTGATCGCACACATCGTATTTGGGCCCTCTGGACCGGGGCGCTATTCTTGCTGGCCGCGCTAGCCTACCTGCCTTACGCTCTGTGGTCCCGCAGCAGTCCTTCCGGCAGCAGCGTTCCCGGCTTGCTGTATGGCACAGCAGGTTACGCCCTGATGATGTTTGCCGTGTTACTCAGCCTGCGCAAGAAATTTCCCATCTGGCGCATAGGACGTGCGCAAACCTGGATGCGAGGACATCTCTGGCTGGGACTTCTAAGCTACCCTCTCATTCTTTTTCATTCCGCTTTCAGTATGGGCAACGGCCTCAGCCGCGCTCTGATGTGGATTTTTTCTTTTGTCGTGGCCAGCGGCCTGGTGGGCGCTGCGGTGCAGCACTACATGCCCGGGATCATGACCGATCGTGTACCTCTGGAAACGATCTATAACCAAATTGACCGGGTGCAGGGACAGATCCTGAAAGAAGCCGATGATTTGATGAGCTCTCTTGCCGAGAAGAAAAACGAATATGGGTTGCTCGTGCCCATATCCCGCACTTCGGGCGTCATCACCACGGCGTCAACATTAGTCAGGCTCAGCGATCAATCCGCGGGCAGATTGCGAGAGGTGTACGAGCAAACCATCCAGCCGTATCTCACGCAGCGCGGCGCCTACCGCCACCGGATGGCTAATCGCAACACGTCAAAGGCCGTGTTCGCGCAATTACGCACCGTGACCCCGGAGTCGGTGTGGCCGGTGATTGCTGATCTGGAGAATATTTGTGAAGAAAAGCGCGATCTCGACCGCCAGTCGCGCCTGCACCGCCTGCTTCAAGGCTGGCTTCTGGTGCATATTCCATTGTCTTACTTGCTGATTATTCTGGGCGCGATTCATGCGGTCATGGCTCTACGCTATAGCTGAAATAACGACCTGTGCGAAAAAGAACCGCAAAAACGTTGGGCATGCGCCATGACCTGAACTACTTTAAGCGTTTTACTTCCTTCCGCTTCTGGCGTTTACTTCTTGGTCTGGCCGTTCCCGTGGTTGCTCTGCTCTGGCTTGGAAGCGTAGGCAGAAAGACGCAGACCATTTACAGCAAGGGGCCATTGTCTTCCGCGCATGCCTTCTTTGCCGACGAGTGTAGCCTGTGCCACACGGCCTTGGTCAGCGGCGTCAGGATGGCGGGCTTCAAGAAAACGGTCACCGACGAAGTCTGCCTGAGCTGTCATCAGGCTCCGGCACATCAGGCCAGCCAGCTCTTTACTCCTTCTTGCGCCTCCTGTCACGTAGAGCATCAGGGCCTGGTTCGGCTATCGCACGTACAGGACACGCAATGCGTACAATGTCACCGCGACCTCCAGACGAGCGGCGGGCACTCACGTTTCGTGACCAACATTCGCGGGTTCAACCGCAACCATCCGGAATTTGCTCCCTTGCGCCATCCTGCTACGGCTACAGCATCCATTACGATTGCTTTCAACCATGCCACTCATCTGCGCGAAAGCATCATGTCGCCTTCGGGACGAGCGAAGTTGGAGTGCGATGATTGTCACCGGCCCGAATCCGAAACTGCTGGTCCCTGGAAATATGGAGAAGCGGGCTTGCAACGAGTCGCAGCTCCCACCGATTCCGGCGAAACCCTCCGCATAGGGATGAGACGAGAACTGATGGGACCCGTCACCTACGAAAGACATTGCGCTTCTTGCCACGTGCTGCAGTTTGATGAGCGCTTGACTCAGCCGTTCCCTCATAAAGCGCCCGAGGTCGTCCATACTTTTGTGGTGCAGCAATTTCAGGACTACATCGACCAGCATCCCGAGGCCATCCGCAAGCCGCAGTCTTTGAATCACAGGATTCCCGGGATGATGCTATTGCCCTCCGCGACGCCGAAGAATTCCAGCGAGTGGGTGCAGCAACGCGTTGCCGAGACCGAACAGTTGCTGTGGCATGAAACCTGCCAGAAATGTCATCAACTTGAATTTGTTCCCGGCGCAGCCGCGAACGCCCTTCCGGGCGTCAAGCCGTCGGTGTTGCCGACGCGCTGGCTGCCGAACGCGATCTTCAGCCATGAAGCTCACACCGTAGTTGCTTGCGAATCGTGTCATACGTACGCTCCGGCCAGCCAAAGGAGTTCTGAGATACTGATACCCAGCATTAAGACCTGCCAGAGTTGCCACAATGGGAATCCCGCAAAGGCGGGAAAGGCAGAGAACGGTTGTTTCTTGTGCCACGCGTACCACAACTGGAAGCAGCGCACGCGCTTTCACAGCAGGTATACGATCGAGGAGTTGACCGGGATTGCGCCTCTGCAGACGGGCGAGACCGCGGCAGCGAGCGCAAAATAAGCCGGGCGGCACCGGGGTTGAAGCCCATTTTGTTTTGCATCTGAACGCGGGCTTGAAAGGACACTTGAAAGGCCCGCTCTTCCACGGTGGCGGATACAGTAATTGTGGCCCCCGGTCTGATCTGTCAGGGATGTTCCCGGTCCGTACCCAAGGAGTTACCCCCTACCCCCCTTGCAGCTAGGGGTCGAGCGCCCTAAAAACACGTTTGACCCGCGTATTTATTGAGGAAAATCGAATACCAGGGCGGGCCTAGCTGGGCAGTTCTAGAGCAAATCCAGAATTGGCGTATCCGCGCAGCACCGGGGCTGAAAGCCCATTTGTTTTTGCATCTCAACGCGGGCCTGAAAGGATACAGTAATTGTGGAATTGCTATAAGCTCCTGAGAAAAGCAAACTCTTTTCGCCACGGACCAACGCGGACCCACACGGATCTGAATACTATTTTCATAAGTTTTCAAAGACCTCTGGGTGTTTAGCGTTTCGCATTCTTGAATGCCCGAACTAATGATGCCGCGGAATGGCTGGGGCCTCAGACTTTGATATCACTTTTTCTATGTCTATTTTAGGTTTGGGTTGGACAAACAAGAA
>QIAW01000360.1 GCA_003225655.1 Acidobacteriota bacterium | reverse complement strand
GTTGTAGCTGGTACCAGCGACGATTCCACCGGCGGTGCTGGCCAGTTGCGTCCAGGTCCACTCATTCCGCCGATAAAGATAAACATTTCCATCGGTTGAGATCTGGGCAGAATACAGATTACGGTCGAAATTAGAGGAATCGCTGCTACGAGCCACTAGTCCCGAGTACAGCGAGCCGGCGGGTACAATCAGGTCGGCAGCTACGGAATAGTTGTTTGTACCCAAAGCCGCGGTCAGCTTCGCCCAATTGCCTTGTGTGGGAGTTCCCGAAATGGCGTGGGCGCCATCTGTAGTGTAGCTTCCATAGAAGACAGACCAGTTTGATCCCAATCCTGTTGTACGGCTGAAGTCATCAAAAAAGAGTGTACTTCCGACAGCGAAGTTTACCGGCATGGCAAGCTGGATCCAGTTGGTTCCGTCATAGTATGCCGGCCAGGCGCTGTAACTTCCGGCTGTGGCAAACGATCGCGAGGCGGAATAACTATACGGAAAATCCACGTTGGCATTGTCTGGATCACGAGCGCCTACCAGAAAATACTGCACGCTGAAGGGTGAGCCGCCCGTGTTCTGGACTGTGAATGTCGCAGTGTCTGACTGGTTCACTGTCGGAGAGGCCGGTGAGAGCGCCATAGCAGAGGTGACAGTGAGTGTACCCGGCGAAAACGCCTGAACAGTAAAGTTTACCGGTGTGGCAAGCTGGATCCAGTTGGTTCCGTCATAGTACGCCGGCCAGGCGCTGTAGCTTCCGGCTGTGGCAAACGATCGCGAGGCGGAATAACTATACGACTGACCGGGCTGGAGGGTGACAGGAGCCGATGCAGGAAAATCTACATTGGCATTGGCTGGATCACGCGCGCCTACCAGAAAATACTGCACGCTGAATGGCCCTGTGCCGGTGTTCTGTACTGTAAAGGCCGCAGTCGTGGTTTGGTTGACTGCCGGAGAAGCAGGCGAGAGCACCATGCCAGATGTCATCGTGAGCTGCCCCGTCGCATTGTTGCTTACCGTAACATTGACGGCGGCGCTGGTGGTTGTGGCGTTGGCTGTATTCCGCGCCCGCGCGGCAAATATGTGGCTGCCGTTTGCAACCGTGGTGGTGTTGACTGAGGTGCTGTATGGAGCAGCGGTGATTTCGCTGCCCGTGGCAGCACCGTCAACCAGGAACTGAACTCCGGCCACACCATTGGGATNNNCTGACAGGGTGATGGTGCCGGAGACAGTGGAGCCGCCGGCAGGTGCTGTCATGCTGACGGTAGGACCACCCTGCCCTTTTAACTGGAGAATGCGTTGTGCGAGTTGCTCACGCGCATTGTTAAGCGAGGCCGCCGGCTGGTTTGAGGCAAAGACATCCGGGAAGAGCGCCTGGCCGGCGGACTGCGCGAATGCCGGGTCGCCGAGGTCCGAGACCAGTTTCATGTACTCATAGTCTTCAAAACCGTCGCGGATCATTTTCAACCGGATGCTGGCTACCGGGATGTCAGTGATTCCTCCAATGATCGACGGCTTACCGGGGTAGAGCAGGGTGCCGTCGCCGTTTCCACCAAAATCGTAGACGCTGCTCCATGCATTCGAAAGGTGCAACGTGGTCTGGAAATAGAGGATGCCGCTTACGCGGTAGAGCCAGCTCTGCATGCCTTGTGCCCGGTTCTGCACTGCGGAGTTGTCTATCATGAAGCTAGGCCATCCGGAGAAGTAGCTGCCGCCTACAATATTGCATCCGTGGCTCATACAGCTCTGGTACCACCAAAGCAGGTTACGCGAGTTGGATGCGAGATAAGAGTCGTAATTGCGACGCTGGTTTCCGCTGTAGGTGGGGTCGCCGCCGTCGGCTTCGGGTTTGTCGTCCATAAAATTGACGAGCGGTGAAAGGATGTTAATGGAACTGGTGACGCCATTTGCGTTGGCATCATTGATCGTTGTGGTCACCAGGGTCCGGAACTCCGAATCGCCGCCATGCACTATGGCGGCACGGGTAGTGATGTCACTCCACGCGCAGCCCCCGGCGGCCGGTTCGTCACAGGTGTAATCATAGGTACGGTCGAACCAGCCTTTCTGACGGAAGTGCTGGGCCCACGCGGTGTAGTGATCTGAATCCTTGAGCCAATTGAACTTAATCGAGGTTTGTTTGGCGCCTACCAGACGGAGGCCGGTATCGGTACCATCGAAGAGCGGTCCATAAATGGCGTCGAAATGGGTCCAGTCGCAACTCGAACCTGTGCAGCTTGCCGGACCAAAATAAACCACATCCTGGGTGATGCGGTGGTTGAGCATGAACCGCGCATACAGGAGATGCATGCGCTCTACTCCGTCGTCGCCTCCGCAGGCATCGTAACTGCCGAAGTGAGCGACACAAGCGTCCTCCCAGCCCATGCCGAAAGTCGATGCCAGGCTGCTGGTAGAAGGCAGAGCAAAATTCCAGACCAACAGAGTCACAGGGACGCTCACATTCAGGCCCGAGCCGGCAACGCTGACCGAGCCTGTACATATGACGCGATTTTCTCCCGCGGGAACATCAAAAGGAAAAGCGTTGCGCTTTTCATTGTTGACATCATCTATGTCAGGCACCAGGGCATCCGGCCACATTCCGGTGCCACCTTCCGAATTTGATGGGGTAGTAATGTTGAGATACGCTTCGCGATACAGACGCACCTCACCTGCGGGAATGGTGGCGCCAGCCGGCCCGAGAAGCGTGTTCACGGTTGCTGAAACGCCGGTGGCTGGCCCGGTGACAATCAGTTGAAAGGCTTCAAACTCGTTTTGTGCAGCATGAATCTCGGCCACGTTGGTGGAAGTTGGACCCTCACTCGGATGGATTTTTGCCATTGAGCCGGCAACAGTCACGTTTTGTCCGAATGCAGCGTCTAAAAGAAAAGCGAGCAGCAGAACAAGAAAGGCATGGCGCATTGCTGTGATCCTTTGCGGTGGAATAAATCCGCGGTCCGAGTTTTCCTGCAGCCTCTGAAGTTGGGCTCTGATCATGTCTCGAGGCTTGTCGTGCAGATCGATTATGAAGACAGTTTACGTTACGGGTAAGAAGAAAGGCCTCCACCTAGGGGGAGGCCTTGCAGTTTATAGGTGTTACTTTACCTTGATGATGATAATGGCCAGCGTATAGAGCGCCAGCGACTCGATGAGCACCAGACCCAGAATCAGAGCGAAGCGAATTCCGGCTGTGGCTCCTGGGTTGCGGGCAATCGCCTCTGCCGCTGCCGCCGTGGCCTTGCCCTGGCCTAGTCCGCAGAGTCCAGAGGCGATGGCCATACCGATGCCGGCTGCTATGGGAACGGCCCAGTTGATCGGCTTCTCAGCGGCGGCCGGAGCATTGCCCTGAGCATACATCGGGACAGCGAGCAACATA
>QIAW01000026.1:860-4127 GCA_003225655.1 Acidobacteriota bacterium | reverse complement strand
CAATCATCGTGGGCCTATTCATCACGTTCTCTCCTAAAACCCGAAGCGCAGGCCGGCCTGGCCTCCCGCCATGTTCTCGCGGAAACCATAGGCGAAGCTGCCGTGCAGTTGCATGTTCTTATAGATCCTGAACGCGCCGCTCAGTGCCGCGCCGTTTTCGCCCTGGAAGGTGCCCCAATTGGTGGAAAGGACAAACTTCTCGTTGGGCAATACCGTGGGCACGCCCGCCATGGCGAAGGTCATGGCTATGCCGGTGAAGGCTTTTCCACTGCGGCGGCTGAGCAGGTCAAGACGCGCGCCCAGCGAACTGATATCCGAAGCGGAGCCGAGCCCCAGGCCGGTCGAGGACGCGACACCCAGGTTGCCAGCGGCATCGGTGGTGACGAACTGCGTCGGGCCGGACTGAGCCGCTTGACTCGCAGTTGGCGCGGGTTGCCTTGGCACTCGCACCAATGGCTGCAGAATTGAAAAATGGTGCACTTGCGTTCGCACCGAACGCTGAAGAATTATTTTGCCCAGCATCAGCATGAGAGCCCACGGCAGTGTTTTGGGCGCCGTTGCCAAAGGCAAAGGCGTGGTCTCCCACAGCGATATTGCTGCTGCCATCACCCCCGGCGCGAGCAAAGGACCCAATGGCAACGTTGCGGCTGTTATCACCGCGCGTGTTTGACTGGTCTCCGATTGCGATATTGTGGCTGTTGTTGCCGCTGGAAAGAGACGCAAACCCGTTGGCAATGTTCTGGCCGCCGACACCGTGCGCATCGGCTTGCTGTCCGGTAGCGGAATTGATGCTGTTGTTACCCTTGGCGATAGAGTGGCCTCCGGTAGCGGTGTTGAAGCTATTGTCGCCGCTGGCATCGGCGCTGTTCCCGGTTGCTGTGTTAAAGCTGTCGTTACCGCCGGCATTGGCTTGGAATCCGCTGGCAGTGTTAAAGCTGTCGTTGCCGCTGGCATTGGCTTGCAACCCGCTGGCAGTGTTAGCGCCAAAGTTGCCGCTGGCGTTAGCGTTGGACCCGGCCGCGGTGTTGCCGCTGCCATCACCGTGGGCATCGGCACTGATTCCGGTTGCGGTGTTTCGGCTGCCGTTGCCCTGGGCGGTGGCGCTGGTTCCGATAACGGTGTTGAAGCTATTGTCGCCGCTCGCGTTGGAACTGCTCCCGGTCGCGACGTTGAAGCTGCCATCACCGTGGGCATCGGCGAAAGGCCCCGTCGCGGTATTGCCGCTGCCGCTGCCGCTGGCGTTGGCTTGGCGCCCGGCTGCGGTGTTGCCGCTGCCATCACCGTGGGCATCGGCGAAAAACCCCGTCGCGGTGTTGCCGCTACCGTTGCCACTGGCGTTGGCTTGCTGCCCAGCTGCGGTGTTACTGCCGCCATCACCGTGGGCGTCGGCATCAAATCCAGTCGCGGTGTTGCCGCTGTTGTTGCCGCTGGCGTTGGCTTGGCCCCCGGCTGCGGTGTTGTTGCTGTTATTACCGTGGGCGTCGGCAACAAACCCGGTCGCGGTATTGTCACTATTGTTGCCGCTGGCGTTGGCTCGATTCCCGGCTGCGGTGTTTTGGCTGCCATCACCGTGGGCGTCTGCCAAATGCCCAGTCGCGGTGTTGTCGCTGGCGTTGCCGCTGGCATTAGCGTTCCGGCCTATAGCGGTACCGCCTCCCGCCTGAGCGCCGCTTCCGCAGGCAACTCCGCCTGGATCAGCACTCGCCGCGTTAGGCCCCAATCCTGTGCTGCCGTCCACGCTCCCGGCGCAGATGAACTGCGCCTGTGCCGGCGTGGCGAATATCAAACCCAAAGTTGCGGCCAGGAGCGCCACCCGTAGCAACCCGAAACAATACTTCATGATGTTCTCCTTAATATCTGCCGCTCCTACGGCTGGCAAGGCGCCACCCTTGAACTCCTGCGGGAATGCCTTCCCCAAGAAGCTCAATCCCCATAAGTCCAGGATGGCGCCCTGCGCCCTGTTGAAACGCCGTGCAATTTTTCGCGTTAATGCACTCACGAGCAGAACAGGGAGATGTTAAGTACTCGCGGGTACAAGCACAGTTATCGGGGAATATGCCGCCCCGCGTCAATGCGCGCATTCTGCTTCTTTCTCTCTGCGTAAACTGCTGATTAACAATGAGTTAACGAAGGAGGGAATTTAATTTTCGCTGCCCAGTTCTCGACACAAGCCGTGCTAGACTCTTGTATCCCATGGCCCAGACGACCCTACCGATCCCGAAAGCCGGTGAGATCCTGTGTTTCGGGCTCTTTGTACTCGACGTGCGCGCCGGTCAACTGCGTAAGCGTGGAATCCGGATCAAACTGCAGCGACAGCCGTTGCAAGTGCTCACCTATCTGGTGATACACGCCGGCGAGGTTGTGACTCGCGAGGAGCTGCAATCGGCCATTTGGCCCTCTGACACATTCGTGGATTTTGAGCAAGGGTTGAATCGAAGTATTAACAAGATTCGCGCGGCATTGAATGACGATGTGGTCAATCCCCGGTTTATCGAAACCTTCTCTGGTAAGGGGTACCGGTTCGTGGCGGTGGTCTCAGCGGGAGGGAGTTCGCAAAACACGGCTGCCGAAGACTCCGGTGCTGCGACTGCTATGCCGGCTTCCCCGAACAGATCAAAATCTTTCTTTGGGCTGATGTTGGCGAGTGCGATTGCAGCACTTGTAGTCTTCGCCTTGTCGTTCTGGAACTGGTCCAAGCCGAAACCCGAGTTCCATGTTCATGTCCAGTCTCTCGTTGTTCTGCCCTTGCAGAACCTCTCCGGGGACCCCTCCCAGGAATATTTTGCCGACGCAATGACCGATGAGTTGATCACTCAACTGGCGAAGATCGGCTCTATTCGAGTGATCTCCCGGACCTCAGCGATGCATTACAAGGATAGTCACAGGCCATTGCCCGAGATTGCTCGCGAGCTGAATGTGGAGGCAGTTGTCGTGGGTTCGGTCATCCACTCCGGCAACCGCGTAAGACTCACGGCCCAACTCATTGACGCGCTCACAGACCGGCACCTCTGGGCGGAAAGTTATGAGCGAGACTTCCGCGACATTGTTCCTCTGCAGAGGGATCTGGCGCGGGCGATTGCCAGCCAGATCAGCGCCGAACTGGCTGTTCAGAAGACTCCCACCCAGATCACAACCCGCCAGACGGATCCGGAGGTCCAGGAGGCCTATCTCAAAGGGCGCTACTACATGAACCTGGCGACCGATGAAGGCCTTACCAGGAGCCTGGAATATTTTGAACAGGCAGTTGAAAAAGACCCGAACTATGCG
>QIAW01000026.1:0-819 GCA_003225655.1 Acidobacteriota bacterium | reverse complement strand
TTACGCGGGTTTGGCCGACGCCTATGTGCGCAGGATCTATCTGGGTGTCACCGCCAAACTGATTTTGCCGAAAGCCAGGACTGCAGCCGAGAAGGCTTTGCAATTGGATCCAGCACTCGCCGAGCCCCATGCAGCCTTGGCTCTGGTGAAAGCTGGTTATGACCATGATTGGCCTGGCGCTGAGACGGAATTCAAACGCGCTATCGAATTGAACTCCGGATCTGCTTTGGCGCACTATTACTATTCCGTTGACTTGATGGCCCTGGGACGGCACGAAGAAGCAATTGCAGAAATGAAGACGGCGGTGTCGCTGGACCCGCTCTCGCCGGCAATGAATGCCAATCTGGGCAGCGCTTTCTTCTTTGCTGGAAAATACGATCAGAGCATCGGACAATTTAAGAAAACGCTGGAACTGGAACCCAATTTTGTGTCGGCGCATTGAACACTCATGCAGGCCTACGAGCAAAAGGACATGTATCCGGAGGCGTTCGCGGAATTTCAGCGCGTTGCGGAGCTGAGCGGCTACAGCTCCCAGTTTGTAAATGACATCCATCGGACCTATGAGAACTCTGGTGTGACCGGCTACTGGCAGATGCGGGGCCGTTTTATCGAAAAATTGGCTGACAAAATTGACCTGGCGACAGAAGCCGCTATCGTGTACGCGAGGACCGGTGACAAGGAGCGGGCACTTCAGTTTCTGCGGAAAGCAACCGCTGGGCGCGAGTTCAGGCTCATCCTCCTGAACGTCGAGCCCGCCTTCGATAGTCTGCGCTCCGATCAGCGCTTTCAGGATCTAGTGCGAGGTATGAACTTTCCGAA
>QIAW01000357.1 GCA_003225655.1 Acidobacteriota bacterium | reverse complement strand
TAATCCACCAGGACAAGGTCGGAGGGCGCGCTGCGGAACATCTCCAGAGCGGACTTGCAGTTTTCCGCCTCGGTTACGTCAAAACCGTGCGCATCCAAAAAATTGCGGATGCCGAAACGGATTCCGGATTCATCATCCACGATCAGGATTCGATTTCTGGCCATTGTTGGGTTTCAATCCCCTGGGGAAGCCTGGAACGGAAATGTAAATCTTTTAACTGAGATTGAGCGGAATGTCCAGCTTACTTTTGTCATGCTTTTGTCACAAAGTACTGAGGTACCGAATATGGCAAGCTCACCCGCAGGACAGCGCCTCCTTGGGGTTGGTTGAAAGCCACGACCTTTCCGCCGTGGGCTTCTACGATGCGCTGCACGATCGGCAATCCCAACCCTGTGCCACCTCGCCGCTTAGTAAAAAAAGGCTGGAAGATCTTGGGCAAATCGGCATCGCGGATGCCCGGTCCGTTATCTTCAACGAAGCAGGAGACCCAGGGCTGGCCATTAGTCTGCCACTGCTGCGCCCGGATGTTGACCACAGCGCCTGCGGGTGAGTGCCGGATGGCATTGTCAATGATGTTCTGGAATACTTCCGTCATTCGAAGCTGGTCCATGCGCATCACCACATTGCGCAAGTCGGCCGCATTCACCACCTGTACCTGCGATTGCTCGGCAAGCATGGAACAATTCTGGATGGCGCGATCAATCACCGCATGCAACGATTCCTCCACCAATTCCAGCTTGGCGGGCTTACCATACTCGAGCAGCTCGCTCATCAGGTCGTTGAGCCGCTTGATCTCACGTTTCAACACGTTGAGATATTGTTCCTGCCCTTCTATCTTGTCGAACTTGGCCTCGAGGGCATCGAGCGTGGCAGAGATGCAAAAGAGGGGATTGCGTACTTCATGGGCCACGCCCGCCACCAGCGCCCCCATGGTAGACATGGTTTCGCTGCGGCGCAGGGACTCCTGCAGTTCAACCATGGGTGTGATGTCGCGCAAAGCCACGATGAAACGGTCAAGTTCGGCATCTGCGCCCATGTCGGGCGCCAAATGGACCAGCAGGTCCCAGGTCCTGCCGCTGAATTCATCGTAGGTCTGCAAGGCCTTGGGACGTTCGCGGTCAGTCCCGATGCCTTGCACCGTCTCGGCGGCCGCGATCCAGGGCTGGTTCTCCCCAAAGGAGCGCAGAGATTTGCCCAGCAGCTCTGAAAAATTCCTCCCCGTTAAATCACGCGCAGCGTGATTCAGCCGTACCACGATTGCCTGTTGATCCACCATGAAAATAGGGAATTGAATGGCATCAAAGGTGAGACGCCACTCGTCAGCGGCATGTTTCACGGCCAAGTGAAGCTTGGCTTGCTCTTCCTGCGCTTTGTACTTTTGTTCAAGTAGCAACTGCTCCTGCAGAGAGCGCCGGTAGCTATCGTAGAGCACTCCCACCGCGCTTACCAGAGCTTCGATTTTTTGCTGCTCCACGACGCTGAAGCCTCCCGGCCGGTTGGCCACGGCGATCATACCCACCACCGCTGCTTCTTTGCGGATAGGAACGCCGAGGAAATTCTTTAAAGCAGGGTGGCCCAGCGGCAGATTGCCCGCCGCCTGCGGATCAGAGGCGGGATTGTTGGAAATAATTGTGTTGCCTGAAGTGACGACGCAGCCAAACAGGTTTTCCAGGTTAGGAAGAGGAAGATAGCCCAGTGTCCTGTAGCCTTCGTGCGCTGCCTCGAAGAACTGCCGATTGGTCTCCTGTTCCCAGGCAATGCCATCATGGGCAAGCACACGCAACTCGTTTTCAATCATCACTCCCACAAGACCATACTCGCTTTGAGTTTGCGTGAGCGCGCCGTGCAGCAGAATGCGGCTGGCGTCGTTCCAGTTGCCGGTCCCGAGAAACTCGGTCATGGCAGAGCTGACGGTACGCAGTTGCTCGGTGATCATCTGCAATTCGAACTCGGTGCTTTTGCGCTCGGTCAAATCGACCACATTCCCCAGCACCAGTTCAGAACGCCCGTAGTGAATGACGGTGCCCCGGACTTCCACATCAATCAGAGAGCCGTCTTTTCTTCGGTAGCGGCGGTTGGTAACCTGAAAGCGGCCGTCCCGCAAGGTCTTTTTCACATTGTCATCAATGCTGGCGGGGGTCTCTGCAACCACGTCGTAGAGTTTCATCTGCGTAATCTCATCTGGACGGTAACCCAGCATCGCCAGCATGGCGGCGTTGGCTTCCTGAATGCGCATGCTGTAAGGATCAAAGACAAAAATACCTTCCGAAGATTGCTGCACCAGGGAGCGGTAACGCTCTTCACTCAGGCGCAATGATTCTTCCGCCTGCTTGCGCATGGTCACGTCGCGCACAATCGAAAGGATGCGGCCGTCATGCAGCGCCTTGATCGACGACTCCACCAACACGGTGTTTCCATTCTTATGCCGTAACCTGCGCTCTACCCGCAAGCTGCTGCCCGGCTGCATTCCCGGGACCTGCCTGCGGTAACGCTCGTAATCTTCCGGCGCCAGGATGTCTTTGGTATTCATCTGCAACAACTCCTGGCGGGTGTAGCCGAGCATTTTGCAGAGCTGGGAGTTGACTTCCAGGTATCTGCCGGAGTGGTCGATGATCAGGATGGCGTCGGAAGCCTGCTCCATGAGCATGCGGTAATTGGCTTCACTGGCCCGCAAGGTGTGTTCGGTCTGCTTGCGTTCGGTGATATCGGTGGAAATGCCGAACGCCCCGGTGATGTTCCCCTTCTCATCGCGGAGAGGCCGCACGGACGTTTCAAAGATGCGCCTTCTCCAGGGCATTTCATAGGAGCTTTCTTCGCCCTTGAGCGCGCGCAGGGTGCAGGCGATGGGCAGATACGTGGGATCGTCGGTCTTCAGGTATTCAAATAGAGTAGCGCCAACGCCGGCTCCCGGCCTTGGGTCGATATAAAACGAAGGTCGCGGTCTACGGTCCAGAGCACCGCCGGCTGCTGCTCTACCAGCAAGCGGATTTCCGCCTCGCTCTCAGATAATTGCAGTTGCGACTGCTTCTGCTGTTTTGCCAGCAGCATGATGGTCCCCAGGGCCATGCCGAATTCGGCAAAAAGATTGAGAAAGAACCCTGAACCCTCAAAGGGCAGGTCGGAGCCGAGAAACATGGATGGCAATGAAGAATCGCGACGGATGAGGGCAACCAGGCTGTAGCCGAAGAGGAAGAGCACATTGGCGCCCCAGAGGAAGCAGGAAGCCGCTAGGATCTTGACCGTTGCGCCCTGCTGTTTCCGCCGCGACCAGAAAATCAATGCGCAATACCAGAAGGCGCCGCCCAGCAGCAACTGCCGGGGAATGGCCCGAATGGAAATGCTGAAAAGCTGGCTTTTTTCGAAAAAGGGGAGTGCGCAAACGCCCAGCGCGGCTAGCAGAGCGAACACAGTAACCCGAAGCCATCCGCCCTGATCATCGGGATTGGCAAAGCTTCTCGCGCCATAAAATAAGTAAATCGGCTCCAGGAAGCCCGCCACTGTGGCTACAGTAGCCAGTAGCAGGCGAACGGGAGAAGACTCAGGGAATTGAAAGGCCAAAGCGCTTGCCCCCAGAAAAACTGCAAACGCCAACCATGCCTGAACCCACCACCGGAAAAATGCGTTTTGACCCTGGTATGAGCGAACGATGGTGGAGAAAGTCAGAATCAGGAATAGGGTAAGTATTCCCTCTGAAACTAACAGCAGATGCAACATGGAGAGCTGCGGGGTCACAGGGCTATCTTTAGGTTGAGAATCCTTTAAACTGGGAGCTTCATTTTGCTGCTAAACCACACGCAAAGCAAACAAAATCTTCACTCGAGGGCCCGTTTTTTGCCCAATTTGGCACGCTCATTCGGGCCCGAAGTAACGAAGCGGAAGTTGAACCGAAATGTGCAGGGAAAGAAGATGACCATGCATCTGCCCTGTTTAAGGTAATCTCCCTATTTCGAGTAGCTTCGCCATTCTACCCGGTGGACTTGCAGCTTGGAGCTTGTCCTAGCTTCTATATAATCGATAGGAATCGCCAAAAACCCAGAAAGGTTCGTGGAATTCAGCTTGAGCACTCTTTCGCCCGACATTGCCGATCTAGATTCCGCAGCCGCAGCGGAATCTTCCTCAACAACGCGCCGGACCGTATTTTGGGTGGTGTTGATTGTCTTGTTTTGGGCGGCGATTTACGTGCCGGGGCTCTTCCGTCCGGCGCTGCTCGACGATGCTGATACCGTGCACGCCGAGGCTGCGCGCGAGATGCTGACGCGCCACGATTGGGTAACGCTCTACGCAAACGGCGTGCGCTACCTGGAGAAGGCTCCATTACAGTACTGGGCAGTTGCGCTCAGCTATAAGCTCTTCGGCGTCTCCGAATGGAGCACGCGTCTGCCACTCACTCTGGCGGTGCTGGCGCTGGCTCTGGTCCTCTACCGGTTAGGAAGCTGGGTGTACGGCTCCAGAGCGGGCTTCTACGCCGGGCTTATCATCGTGACCTCGTTCGGTCCTTTTATATATACGAGGTTTTTTATTCCTGATTTGATCGTCGGTCTGTTGCTGGCCGTCGCCCTGGGCTTTTTTTTGCTGGGATTGAACGAGCCTCGCCCCTCCCGGCTTGCCTGCTGGGGCCTGGCGGTGTGCGCCGCCCTGATGGTGCTGGCCAAAGGGTTGATTGGCATTGTCTTTCCCGGGGCAATCATTTTCTTATATCTGCTTCTGACTAAAAATCTGCGTCATCTATTGCGCATGCGGCTGGCTTCGAGCGCGCTGATTTTTCTCGCTCTCGCCGCGCCTTGGCACATTCTCGCGGGGTTAGCCAATCCACCTGCCGGTCAGGCCAAAGGCTTTCTGTGGTTTTATTTTGTCAATGAACACTTCAAACGCTACATAGGCACACGCTATCCTAAAGATTACGATACCGTTCCCTTGCTGCTCTTCTGGGGATTGTTGCTGATCTGGCTGCTCCCCTGGAGCGCATTCCTGCCGCAAGCCGTTGTCCGCGTGCGCCAGGCATGGAAGAATTTCTGGAAAGACACCGGGAAAAAAGATACCGGGAAAGGTTCTCATGGCGGGCCGGCGCTCGAGTCGCAAGCAACTCTGCTCTTTACCTTGTGGCCGGCGCTGATCATGCTGTTTTTCAGTTTTTCCACGCGCCAGGAATATTACGTGCTTCCGGCCCTGCCTGCCTTGGCGCTGCTGATTGGCGCCTGGCTGGGCCGCGAATCGCAGATCAACGGCCCGCAAAAAAGCGGGTTGATTTCAGCGTGGATTTTTTTGGGCATTGGCTGCGCCGTCTTTGTGGCCGCCGCAGTGCTCGGAACCATGGCCAGCCCGCCAGCGCCGGGTTATGACATCGCTGATCTGCTGCGTCGCGACCCTTCGCGTTATGCGCTTTCTTTCGGACACTTTCTTGACCTCACCCCGCAGGCATTGGGCGCCTTTCGTATCCCCCTGATAGGAACCGGCGTCGCCCTGTTCGCCGGCAGCGCCACCAGCCTTTTCTTCCGCAGGCGATGCAAGCCGCTCTTGGCAAATCTTTCGCTGGCGCTGATGATGGTCGCGCTGCTCGCCTGCGCGCTCAAGGGCTTCAGTATCTTTGAGCCGGTCATCTCTTCCAAGCAGCTTGCCTTGGCCGTTGAGAAACAGTTTCGTCCGGGCGATGTGATCGTGATCAACGGAGAATACGAAGAAGGCTCGACCATGAATTTCTATACCGGCCGCCAGGTGCACGTGCTCAAAGCCACGCACAATTTGTGGTACGGCTCGCTTTTCCCGGACGCACCGCATATCTACGAAAATGATGAGAGCTTCGCCAGGCTGTGGAACTCGCCCACCCGGGTTTTTCTGTGGACGGAGATGGATAACGTCCCTGTTCCCGTTCGGGAGGTTATTAGTTATCAGGTCGCGCGTTGGGGCGGTAAAGTGATATTAAGCAATAAACCCAACCAGATGGTCATGGAATCTCATCGTTAGATCCTCTCTTTGGATCATGACATTCCTCCGCGTCTCCGCGCCTCAGCGGTTGTTAATGTCATGTTCTCTTCACGTGCCCGCTTCAATTGCCTGCGAAATCTCTTCCCACTCGGCCAGCAGCTCATCCAGAGTTTTGCGTCGAGATGCCAGCAACTCCTGCCAGCGGCGGGTCTCTTCTGCGCTCACGAAGGTTTGCAGGCCGCTTTCGCATTCCGCGATCCCGGCTTCGAGCCGCGTGATCTCCTCTTCGACCTCCCGGCAGCGTTCTTTCATCTGCCGCAGCCGGATAGGGTTCATTCGCTTGGGCTGAGCGTCAGTAGCGGTTTTAGCGGAGGAAGTTTCAGAGGCCACAACCAGCGTCAGACTCTTGTTTCCATTGCTTCCAGCCGATTCCGCTTCTGACGCGGCGTTGGGCAGGCTATTCAGCGCGGCAGGATTCTCTTTGCGCCATAGATAATCTTCGTAGTTTCCGGGGAAGACGTGCACCTGGCCATCGCTGACCTCAAAGACCCGTGTGGCCAGCTTGTCGATAAAGTAACGGTCGTGCGAGACGAACACCACGGTGCCGGTGAAAGTCTCGAGGGCTTCGAGAAGCACGTCTTTGGCGCGCATATCGAGGTGGTTGGTGGGTTCATCGAGCAGCAGGAAGTTCGAAGGCTTGAGCAGCAGCCGGGCCAGGGCATAGCGGTTGCGCTCGCCTCCGCTGAGCACGCCGATGGGCTTAAAGACATCGTCGGCGGAAAACAGGAAGCATCCCAGCAGATTACGCAGCTCGGTCTGAGTGGAGCGCGGCGCCACTTCAAAAATGTCGTCAATCAACTTCGCTTCGGGGTTCAGTTCTTTGTATTGGTCTTGGGCAAAGTAATCGCGCTCGACGTTATGGCCGACCTCGTAGCTGCCGGAGGTCAGCGGCTCGCTGCCGGTCAGCAGCTTGATTAACGTGGATTTGCCCGCGCCATTCACCCCCACCAGGGCAATGCGATCTCCGCGTTCGATGACAAAGCTGACGTTGCGCAGCACGCTCTTGGGGCCATAGCTCTTGGCGACGTCCACAAATTCAGAGACCTTGCGGCCGCTGGGCTTGGGTTGGGGAAAGGTGAAGTGGATGGTCTTCTCTTCAGGTGGGATCTCGATTTTTTCCATCCGCTCCAGCTCTTTGATCCGGCTCTGCACCTGCTTGGCCTTAGTGGCCTGATAGCGAAAGCGGTTGATGAAGGCCTCGAGTTGCTCAATCTTGTCGCGCTGGTTGCGGTAGGCGGCCTCGAGTTGGGTGCGGCGTTCGTTTTTCTGCGCCAGATAGCGGTCATAGTTGCCGCTGTAGAAGTGCACCCGCTGGTTCCAGATTTCCAGCGTCTTATTTACAGTTACATCGAGAAAGTAGCGGTCGTGCGAGATCAGCACGTAGGCATGAGGATAAGACTTCAGGTAATCCTCGAGCCAGTTGCGGCTTTCAAGATCGAGGTGGTTGGTGGGCTCATCGAGCAGCAGGAGGTTTGGTTTTTGCAGCAGCAGCTTGGCCAGGGCGATGCGCATCTGCCATCCACCGGAAAATTCCTCCGTGCGCCGGCCCCAGTCATGCTTCCCAAAGCCGAGCCCGCTGAGCACGCTTCCCACCTGCGCCTCGAGCGCGTAGCCATCGCGGGCGCGGAACTCGCCGTCGAGGCGATGGTGGCGGTCCGCGACTTCGGCATAGGCGGCGCTCTCCGGATCAATCTCAGACATGCGCTGCGTGAGGGTTTCCAGCTCTTTTTCCATGGCGAGCAGGCCCGAGAACACCTGCATGCATTCTTCAAAGACGGTGCGGCCGGTGAGGGTGAGGCCATCCTGGGGAAGGTAGCCGGTGCTGATGCCGCGGGTGGCGGTCAGAGATCCATAATCCAGGGATTCGATTCCGGCAAGGACCTTGAGCAGGGTGGATTTCCCAGTGCCGTTTGCGCCCACAATTCCGGCGCGATCACGCGCAGTGACCAGCCAGTCGAGCTCCTGAAAGAGCAACTTGGGCCCGAATCGCTTGCCGGCGGCAGAGAGTTGGATCATGGAGAATAGGCGTGCCCTCTTATTTTCTCATCTTCGCTGTTCCTGATCCTTCTAAACGTACTCGGGAAGACATCCTGAATACGTAGCTCACAATCTAAGCCTCAAAGGGTTAGGAGTAGGGATCAAGAGCGGCGAAATTTGAGAGGATGCGCCCCCCGGACAACACATTTGTGAATCACGTTTGCCGTGATTCGAGTTCGTGCTCACATTCTTGCATCAGGACATTCGGAAGACCGCCAGAATGCAAAACAACTTCGACATAAGATACTTCGCTCACTCATGGGTCTCAGATTGGAACCATGGTAACGCGCACTTTCTGCGCGGCCTGGTCCGCGCTTTGCTGAAGGCAGGAGAAAAAGTCCGGTGTTACGAAGAGCTGGGCTCATGGTCGCTCAGCAACCTGATCAAGCAGGAAGACGAGCGCGCCATCACCGCCATCGATGAGTTCCGCAAAGCCTTCCCTGAGCTCAAAATACAGTTCTATAAGAATGATCCCCGCCTGGGGGAATGGCTTGCCCGCGAGTTACGCGGGGCCGATATCGTCATCCTGCATGAATGGAACCATCCCCGGCTGGTGAATCACGTTCTTGACCTCAAGAGCAAGCTCGGCTTTCGCGTGCTCCTGCATGATACGCATCATCGCGCCTACACCTCGCCGCGGGAAATATTGCAATTCAATCTGCATCTTTTTGATGGCGTCCTCGCTTTCGGGGAAGCCATACGCCGCATTTATGTGAATGGATTCGGAGTGGAGCGGGCGTGGACCTTGCATGAGGCCGCCGACATTGAAAGTTTTCGTCCCTTGGCCGCCGAAAAAAGTATGGACGCGCTATGGATCGGTAACTGGGGTGACGATGAGCGCACCCGCGAGATGGAAGAATTTCTGGTGCAGCCCGCCGAGCAGCTCAGCGATTTGAAGTTCGTGGCCTACGGCGTTCGCTATCCGGAAGCGGCGCTCACGCGCTTCGAGCACGCCAACATTGAGGTCCGCGGATACCTGCCTAACCTGCGTTCTCCCCAAGCCTATAACCAGGCCAGGGTCGCGTTGCACATTCCGCGGCGGCAGTATGCCAACGGCCTGGGCGGCATTCCTACCATCCGGATGTTTGAGGCCATGGCCTGTGGAGCGTTCCTGCTGTGCTCTCCCTGGCGGGATGATGAAGGCTTGTTCCGCGCCCAGCAGGACTATGTTTCCGTGGGCGACGGCGCCGCCATGCAAGCCACGCTGCGCGAGATGAGCCGTGACGAACGCGCGCGCGCGCAAATCGCCAATAACGGATTTGAGACCATCTCGCAACGCCACACCTGCGCGCATCGCGCGGCCGAATTCATTGAGATTTGCAAGGAGTTGGGTGCGTGAAAATCTTCGTCTTTGCTTCCAGCATCACCTCTTCCTATTGGAACGGCGCAGCCACGTACTACCGCGGCATTTACAAACACCTGCACGCCCTGGGGCACGAAATTACCTTTGCCGAGCCTGACATTTACGACCGCCAGAGGCATCGGGATGCCGGGTCGTTCCCTTACGTCAACGTCATTATTTATAACTCGCCTAACGACATCGAGTATCTTTTGCAGCGGGCTTCGCAGGCAGACCTGGTTATCAAGCACAGCGGTGTAGGAGCGGCCGACGAGCGCCTGGAACGCGACGTGCTGATTTGCTGCCAGGCTTACAACTCGCCAATGATTGTTTTCTGGGACGTGGACGCCCCCGCCACCCTCGCGCGCGTGGAAGAAAATCCCCGCGATCCGTTTCGCGAGCTGGTTCCGCAATACGATGCCATCTTTACCTATGGCGGCGGTCCTCGAGTTTGCCGCCAATATCTGGAGCTGGAGGCAAAACAGTGCTTTCCCATTTACAACGCTTTGGACCCGGAAACGCATTATCCGGTGGCTGCGCATTCTCTGCTCCGCTGTGACCTGGCCTTTGTCGGTAACCGCTTGCCCGACCGCGAGCGCCGCGTAGAAGAATTCATGCTCCGCGCTGCCGAACTTGCCCCTGAAATGGCCTTTCTTCTGGGTGGCGAAGGCTGGGCCGATAAGCCCGTGCCCCGCAATCTCCGCAAGATCGGACACGTAGGCACCGACCAGCACAATTTTGTAAATTGCTCGGCGCGCATGGTGCTGAATATCAATCGTGATTCTATGGCCAGCACCGGATTCTCTCCGCCCACCCGCGTCTTTGAAGCCGCCGGGGCCGGAGCCTGCGTTGTGAGCGATGCGTGGACGGGAATAGAACAGTTCTTCACACCCGGAGAAGAGATTCTGCTGGCGTCTTCGGCGGAGCAGGTTGTGCAGCATCTGCGAAGCGTGAGCAGCGAGCAGGCGAAAGCCATCGGAAAAAAGATGCGGCAGCGCGCCCTGCGCGAACACACCTACGCCCAGCGCGCCGCGCAGGCGGAGGAAATCCTGCAATCATTGCGCCGCCCAGCGCAGGTAGCGGCCTAGGATTTCTCGGCAGAGCCTGCCGCTGATGGATGAAATCAGATCTTTTTCAGATTTGCGCGCTGGAACTCATCCCCTTTGGCCAAGACCGGTTCGCCTGAGACAATCGCCAGCGCGTAGGTAAAACAATCACCGAAGTTCAAAGCTGCTGGATGGCGGCCCTTGCCATATTTGCGAAAAGCAACACGCGCCTGCTCCGCCTGGGTTCGATCCACAGATATGATTTCGATTTCTGCTTCATGTAAAAACAAATCCAATTCCCGGGCAGCGACCTCGTTCCGGCGTGCTTCCAATACGATTCCGGTCTCAACCATGGCCGCCGCGGATAACAATCGTTTTTCTGACTTCAAAATCAGTTCGAGAAACTCTTCCCGCTCAGGTTCATTCAAGAAAAGTGCAACCAATGCAGAGGTATCAATAACCATCTATCGGGGAACTCCGCTCTCGTCATAACCCAGGATTTCGTCTTCGCTGCGATGGTCAACGGTCGGTAAGGCGTCTACACGCTGCAAGATTTCGTTTAACTTTTCTCTTGTGGTCGTCGCCTTAGAGCGGCCGGAAAGTCTTTGCAGGCGTTCTTTGAGAGCCGTTTGGATAGCATTTGTGATGGTTTCTCCCGTTTGCTTGGCGACTTCACGTGCCAGCCTGTCGGTTTCGGTATCTTTGATATTTATTGCCACTGGAAACCAATCAAAATGTATCTATATTCTATACTATATTCTTCCTTCTTCCAAACTATGATCGGGAAGAAAAGTTCTTTATTTTCAATGCACTGCCGTCTCCGCACCGCCTTGCACGTGCTTGGGCTTCTGCATCAGGAAGATCAATGGAAACATGGCGGCAAAGGTGAAGCTCAAAAGGGCGAAGACGTCGTTGTAAGCCATGATGGCGGCCTGCTTCTTGATCATTCCGAATAACATGGCGTAAGCCTGGTGAGTTGCGGTGACCACGTCAGCTCCTCGGGATGTCAGCAAAGAGATAATACGGCTCAGAACATTTTGCGTGACTGGGTTGTACGGACTAACGTGTCCGCTCAGGTTGTTGATATGTTGCTGCGCGTGGCGCGATTGCAGTGTGACCACGGTGGCAATGCCGATGCTGGCCCCGATGTTGCGCATCAGGTTGAACAGGCTGGTGGCGTTGCCGATCTTCTCTTTGGGAATCTGGTCGTTGGTGATGGTGGTCAGGGGCACGAACAGAAAGCCCATGGAAGCGCCCTGGATGATGAGTGGCCAGAAGAAATTCCAGTAGCCGACGTTAAGATTCAGATGGGCAAAATCCCAGAAGCTGAAGGTCGCGACCAGAATTCCGGTCCCCAGCAGGCGGCGCGCCTCGATCTTGCTCATCAGGAACCCCACCACGGGCATCATGAGGAACGATCCCAGCCCGCGCGGAAGCATGGCGATGCCCGCCTGCAGCGCCGGATATCCCAGCAGCGTCTGCATCAGCAATGGCACCAGCACCGTGCTGCCGTAGAGCACGAATCCCAAGACGGTCATGAGAAATACGCCGGTAGCGTAGCTGCGGTTCCTGAAGACCTGCAGGTCAACCACCGGATGCTCCGCCATGAGTTCCCGCACCACAAAGAGCACTAGCCCTCCGACCGTCAGGACGGCCAGAGTGGTAATGAAGCGGGAAGAGAACCAGTTATCTTCCTGTCCTTTATCCAGCATGATTTGCAGCGCGCCAATTCCCACGGCCAGCAGTCCAATGCCCCAATAATCGATCTTCGCGGTGGTGCGCTTAATGTAGGCGGGATCAAAGACGAAAATGTACGTCATGATCAGCGACAGGATGCCAATGGGCACGTTAATGTAAAAGACCCAGCGCCAACTGTGGGCATCGGTCAGCCATCCGCCCAGCACCGGCCCCAGCATAGGTGCGACTACAATCCCCAAAGCCCAGAAGGCCATCGCCTTGCCGCGGTCTTTAGGAGGAAATACCTCCAGCAGAATCGCCTGTGACAACGGTTGTAACCCGCCACCGGTAGCGCCCTGGATAATCCTGAAAAAAATAAGAAAGGGCAGGTTGGGGGCAAAGCCGCACAGGAATGAAGAAATCGTGAAGCCTGCGACCGAAGCCATGAGCAGGCGTTTGCGCCCGAAGTAGTTGGCCAACCAGCCGGTCATGGGCAAGATGATGGCATTGGCGACCAGGTACGAGGTCAATGCCCAGGTGGCTTCATTCGGCGTGGAAGAGAGCGACCCGGCAATATGCGGCAGCGAGACGTTGACCACGGTGGTGTCGAGCACTTCCATAAATGTGCTCGTCATCACGGTGATGGCCACGATCCACGGGTTCACCAGCGGAATGCTGCTCTTCGAATTTGCAGGATTGATAGGAGTCATCGCCTTTGCTGAAATTCTCTTTGTGTTTTTTCCTTGGGGCCAAACCTGTTTCGCAATAGATTCGAGACTTGTCAGGACACGGATTTACAGGTTGCGGAGAAAGTCGCTTTCTTGTCATTCCGACACGCAGTGGAGGACTCCCTATTGTGCCGATAACCTGTACGTTCGCCCTTCGTAAATGTAGTACTCATCCGTATCACCGATTCGTCAACACCGTAGGCACCACCGACATCCCCGGCCTCAGAACATGCTGCGGGTCCTGTCCTTTTTCAAAGCGGATCTTTATCGGGATCCTCTGCACTACCTTCACATAATTGCCGGTTGCATTTTCCGCGGGCAACAGGCTGGTTCTGCTGGCGGTGGCGGCGCCGAAGCTGTCGACGTACCCTTTGTAGTCGCGATCGTAGGCGTCTACGTGGATGGTCGCCGGCTGGCCGACCCGCATGTTCTTAATCTGGTCTTCTTTGTAGTTCGCGATTACCCAGATATCTTCCACGGGCACCAGCGCCAGTAGCGGCTGTCCCATTTGCACCACCTGGCCCACCTGCACCTGCTTGTTCGTCACCACGCCGTCAACCGGCGCGCGGATCGTCGTGTAACCCACATTGAGCTTCGCCTGCTCGACGACAGCGGCATGGGTCTCCACCAGTCCTTCGGCGGAGCCGGCGCGGGCGCGCGAGACCATCACCTGCTCCGGCGCGGTGCGCCACGGCCGCCCGGGCCGCGTCCACTCCGGCGCGGGCGGCTTTTTCGCCGGTTGCAGCCGCGTCATATTGTTGTTGCGAAATCTCATCACGGGCAATCAGTTGCTGGTAACGTTTCAGGTCGTCCGCGGCCTTGTTGTAATTCGCGGTGGCTTGCCGCAAGTTGGCTTCGGCGCTCTCCACTTCTCTCTGGGCTGCCATCAGGTTGGCCTGCGCGATGGAGAGTTGGCTGGAATAGGTAGTCGATGTAATGGGCACACCGGTGCGCGCCGCCTGGGCATTGGCCTGGGCATCAGCCAGGTCGCCTTCCGCCTTTTGCAGGGAGACGAGATAATCTCGCTGATCAAGCTGTACCATCACCGTTCCGGATTTCACCGGCTGGTTGTCATTCACCGCGACGCCGACTACGGTACCGCCTACGCGCGGGGCAATTGGCACCACGTAACCTTCAATCTGTGCGTCATCGGTGGATTCACGCACGTGGTAGTACATCCAGGCGCTTATGCCTGCGATCAGCAGCACGGCGGCGATGGCGAGCACAATCCACTTGGCGCGCGGATGCTGCGCGAAGAATGATTTCTTCTCAAGAACCGGCTGTTCCAGTGGAGTGTCGTCCACCCGTTCTTCAACAAAGCCGTCAACTTCGTGTTTCAAATCTAGTTCTGGCATCAGTGCATCTCCGCTAAAAATGCTTTAATCGATTTTTCCGCCAGCCCCACCGCCCGCGCCAGTGAGGCCTTGGCGATGTTGTGCGCATACACGCTTTCGATATAGGTTTCATTGGCATTGGCCAGTGCCTCTTGCGCCTGCACCACTTCAAGATTGTTGGCCACGCCGGCGGCAAAGCGGTCGCGCGCCTGGGTGAGGGTCTCTGTGGCCAGCTCAATCTCCTTGCCCGTCACCTCGACCTGGTCGGCGGCAGATTGCAGATCGAGAAAGGCCTTGCGAACTTCAGAATCGACTCTCCCGCGTGTGTCTTCCAGTTCCGCGCGCCGCCGCTCCAGCAGCGCGTCGGCTTGTAGGGTGTCAGCGCGCACCTTGCCGCCCTGGAAAATAGGGATATTGAGAGCGACCGCCGCACTAAAAGTCCCGTGCGAGTGTCCGAAGCTGCGGCCAATGTCGCCGTAGTTGCCATCCAGTCCCAGAGTGGGAAAATTCTCAGCCGTCGCGCCCCGCCGTGCGGCTTCGGCGGAACGCAGCAGTGCTTGCACGCGTTGATAGTCGGCGCGATTCGCGTAAGCATCGGCCAGCGCCTTCTCCAGAGTTAGGACCGGGGTAGGAGCATACGGCATCTTGTCCGAGAGGTTGAATTCCTGCCCGCTGGGTAGACCGGCGGCACGAGCGAGATCGAGCTTGTCTTTGGCAAAACGATTCCTGGCGGCCAGAAGCTGCTGCTGCCGCAATTGCAGCTCCACCTGCGAGCGCAGCACATCAATGCCCGCCACCACACCCGCCTTGCGCATGTTGATGGCTTGGTCGTAGGTAGCCTGTGCGGTCGCGAGCTGGCTCTGCGCCGCATCCACCCGCGCTGAAGATGCAACCGCCTGCAGATACATGTCCGCCACGACCACTACAACGATCTCTCTTGCGTCGGCGTAGGAGAGCTGGGCGGCGCGCTGGTCGAGCGACGCTGATTTTTCTTTGTTCCAGGCGGAAAGATCTAGCACCGATTGGGAAAGCGAAGCGCGGGCGTCGCTCAAACTGAAAGGCCCCACAATTTGCGGAACTCCGGGAAAGGGAGGCAGGCCGAATGCGGCCAGGTTGTTCTGCT
>QIAW01000358.1 GCA_003225655.1 Acidobacteriota bacterium | reverse complement strand
GTTTGTTAAACCGGGTAAGCGCGCCCTCCTGATATTCCGCATAGAGCGTGTTCGGGTCTTCGGGATCAACCTGCGTGCGGAACCCATCGCCGCCCTGCGTAATAAACCAATCGGCATTGGTGATGCCCGAGGCGCTGGTGGTGCGGGAGGGCCCGCCCAGATTGTTGTTGTCCTGCGTGCCACCATAAACGTTATAAAACGGCAGTGCGTTATCAACTGCCACGTCATAGAACTGTGCCAGGGGCAGGTTGCTCTTGAATTCCCAATTTGCTGCGCGGTCGTAACTTTCGTAAATGCCACCGTCGCAACCGACTAGATAATGGTCTGTATTGTCAGGGTCAATCCAGATAACGTGATTATCCACATGCTTCGACTTGGAAGGCAGGTCAGAGACGGTCTTGCTGCCATCATTTGAAACCTTGATGTTGAGACCCATCACGTAGATGCGGTCCACATTTCTAGGATCGGCGAAGATCTGGCCGTAATACATGGCCGTCTGGTTGTAGTCATTGCGTTTTTCCCAGGTGGCGCCACGGTCTTTGGAGCGGAACACGCCACCGGCTTTATTGGCGGCTTCTATTGTGGAGTAAACGACATTATGATCTGCGGAAGAAATCGCCAGCCCGATGCGGCCCATTTCTTCCGAGGGAAGACCAGACTTCAGTTTGTTCCAGCTCTCTCCTCCATCGGTAGATTTGTAAAGTGCCGATTCGGGGCCGCCATCAATCAAAGTCCATACGTGACGGCGCCGCTGATATGAAGCGGCATAGATTACGTTAGGCTCGACCGGATCAATGGCCACGTCTACCACGCCGGTGTTGTCGCTGATGTGAAGTACATTCTTCCAGTTCTTGCCGCCGTCGCTGGTTTTGTAGAGACCGCGGTCGCCTCCTGGTCCCCACAGCGGGCCTTCCGCAGCGACGAAAACAACATTGCTGTCGCGGGGATCGATTACAATTCGTCCGATGTGCTCAGATTTCTTCAATCCCATATTTTTCCAGCTTTTGCCCCCGTCATCGGAGCGATATACGCCATCACCGTAACCCACGCTGCGCTGACTGTTGCTCTCACCCGTGCCTACCCACAGGACATTTGAATCCTTGGGATCAAGCACAACTGTGGCCATGGAGTAGCTGCCCTCGCTGTCAAAGATCGGTGTCCAGGAGATGCCGTCGTTCTCCGTCTTCCATACGCCGCCGGATGCCGCCGCGATGAAATAACGAGCGTGGTTTTTCGGGTCAACAGCAAAGTCCAAAACCCGGCCAGAGATCATGGCAGGACCAATGAGACGCAGTTTCAAACCCTCGAAGGTGCCGGCTGACATTGGGTTCGGTGGAGCTTCTTTGTTCTCTTTTTCCTGTTCCGAAGGCTGCGCTGCTTTTTCTTGCGCAGATGGTGGCACGGGTTTGAGTTTGGCGGCTTTCTTATTTTGAGGAAAGGCAAGCACCGAAGAGAAAACAAAAAGGCAGACAAGTAGCGAACGAAAAACGTTCAAGGGGAACCTCCTGAATTGCGCGAGACAGATATGTATACCAGAAATGAAAGCTGCTGGCGTTTTACCTTTTGACCATGGCGTCGTGGTACTTGGCTGGAATGCTAGAATCAAGCCAATTCCTCTTATGGCCAAGAAACCGCGGGTCGGCGGGCACGAGATCAAGAATCTGCATATTCCAGTTAACCGTTGTTTTGCCTGCGGGCAAGACAACGCCGAAGGCATGCATCTCGCCTTTCATCTCGATGCGGCGCGCCGCCGGTCCTGGTGCAAATTCCGCTTGCCCAAGAAATACCAGGGGCCCCCGGGGCACGCGCATGGCGGAATCATAGCGACCATCCTCGACGAAGCCATGGGCAAGGTGAACAAGCTGCGCTCCGTGATAGCGCTTACCAAACAGATGGAAGTGGAGTATCTGAAACCGGTTCCCCTGGGAAAACCACTACTGGTGGAAGGCCGCGAGAGAACCGTCCGTGGCAAAAGGCATGTCAACGTGGCTGAAATCTGCAATCAGAAGAACGAGGTGCTGGCGCGCGGACGTGGTGTCTTCATCGCCATTGATCCTCTCAAGATGTTCGCCAAGCATATCCGTTGATCGTTTTAGCCGTTCAATTTCTTGCATCGGGAAGCCGCTTTGAGTGCGAGCGCACAAAAGCGTGGCTCTGCTAGCCAGTGGCTATGTTTGGACGTAAAATAAACTTAATGCCACGCAACTCGTTATTTCATGTGTGCACAGGCAGGAAGAGGATATATGTCCGGTAAAAACGGAAGTCAACACGCAACCCCCAACACCTTACGCCTGAAAACCGGCTTGGCCGAGATTCTGAAGGGCGGCGTCATCATGGACGTCACTACGGCCGAACAGGCTGTCATTGCTGAAAAAGCCGGCGCCGCCGCGGTCATGGCGCTGGAACGCGTTCCCGCTCAGATTCGCGCCGAGGGCGGGGTGGCCCGCATGGCATCGCCCAAGAGGATTCGCGAGATCATGGAGGCAGTTTCCATTCCGGTGATGGCCAAGTGCCGTATCGGCCACTTTGCTGAGGCCCAGATTCTGCAGGAACTGGGGGTCGATTACATTGACGAATCCGAAGTGCTGACACCCGCCGATGAAGCCAACCACGTCGACAAGCACGCGTTCAAAGTACCCTTTGTCTGCGGAGCACGGAATTTAGGTGAAGCCTTGCGGCGCATTGCCGAGGGCGCGGCCATGATCCGCACCAAGGGTGAGGCCGGTACCGGCGACGTAGTGCATGCAGTGAAACATCTGCGCGCCATCAACCAGGAGATGCGTGTCCTCACCGTGCTCCGTGAAGACGAACTGTACGCTAAGGCCAAAGAGTACCAGGCGCCGTATGAGATTATCCGTTTAGTCGCCAGCGCTGGTAAGCTGCCTGTTCCCAACTTCTCTGCGGGTGGCATTGCCACCCCGGCGGATGCCGCCCTGGTCCGCCAGCTTGGGGCCGAAGCGGTGTTCGTAGGTTCGGGCATTTTCATGGAAGACTCCATCAACTTTGACGCACCAGAAGAGGCCGCACGCCGCGCCCGCGCCATTGTGCAGGCCACAACCCACTTCGATGATCCTAAAGTGTTACTTGAAGTCAGTCATGATCTCGTCGGAGCCATGAAGGGGTTGGCGGTAGCAGCCATCTCCGAAGAGGACATGATGCAAAAACGCGGCTGGTAAGGTTTATTTCGCCGCGGATTCACCCGGATAAACGCTGATTTTCAAGAGCTATTCTCCATTCAGCCAAAACTTGAAACTTCCGCCTGCTCATGAATATTGCTGAATGAGGACCTTCTAATAATCTGTATTCATCCGTGCTCATCCGCGGCCAATATTTTGCTATGACCATAGGTGTGCTTGCCATTCAGGGCGACTACGAAGCGCACGGCCGGGTGCTTGAGGGCCTGGGCGCGAAGGTGACCTATGTCCGCAAGCCCGAGCAGCTTGATGATGTGGACGCTGTGGTAATCCCCGGGGGGGAATCCACCACATTTCTCAAGTTTCTGGAGCAACAGAACTTCTTCGGCAAGCTCGGCGACTTTGTAAAAACCAAACCAGCACTGGGGACCTGCGCGGGCGCCATCCTGTTGGCGAAAGAGGTAGAAGGCCCGAGCCAGGCAAGCCTGGGCGCTCTGGATATACGCATCCGCCGTAATGCTTATGGGCGGCAACTCGAGAGTTCGATCCGTCAGGCTGAAACCAAGCTCGCGGGCGGGCCAATGGAGATGGTATTTATCCGCGCTCCAAGAATCGAGCGCGCGGGGAAAGAAGTTGAAGTGCTGGCATCAGCGGGCGGCGATCCCGTTCTGGTGCGCCAGGGCAAAATTATGGCAGCGACCTTTCATCCTGAGCTTTCCGACGACAGCCGCGTGCACCAGGCCTTTCTGCAAATGGTGAAATAACCACATTCATTTAAACTTATTCCAGAAGCTATGGCAAAGGCCCTGCTGGTCGCTCTCTGGTTGATTACCGTCCTCTGCCTGGGCCTGTTCTGGTTCCATCCCTGGTGGCTGCCGGCGCTGGCGTCGGCGCAGGGTGTGGCCGTTGACCGGCAATTCAAACTGACTTTCGCTCTGGTGGGCATTGCATTTCTCCTGGCGCAGACCGCGTTGGGCTTCCTGCTCTGGAAGTACCGGGCGAATCGCAGCGAAATATCAAATCGGAATTTAACTGACAGCAAGAGGGCCGAACTGTTTTGGACCATCCTTACTTCCCTGCTCTTCTTTGCTTTTGCCTGGACCGGCGCACGCAGTTGGTCGCAAAGCCACGCCGGGCACACCGATGCTGATGCGAAGCTGCCTGTGGATATCGAGGTTACTGGCATGCAGTTTGCCTGGTACTTTCGTTATCCTGGGCCCGACCGCGTGTTTGGCCGCACGCGCCCCGAGTTGCAGGATGCCTCTGCGGGTTCGGTGGCGGCGGTTGGATTGGATACGAGTGACCCAGCTTCCCGAGATGACTTCGTAACCACCACGCTGGTCGTTCCCGCCAATCGCAACGTGCGGCTCACATTGCGGGCGCAGGATGTGATTCACAGCTACTTTGTCCCCGAGCTGCGCTTCAAGCAGGATGCTGTGCCAGGGATGGCGATTCCGGTTGTATTTACACCCAACCGCGAGGGCAATTTTGAAATTGTCTGTGCGGCTCTGTGTGGGCTGGGACACTACCGTATGCGGGCAACGATGAAAGTTGTAAATGACGCC
>QIAW01000054.1 GCA_003225655.1 Acidobacteriota bacterium | reverse complement strand
CGTTATCCACAAACCAGTTGACACTCGTATTGGTTGTGTTCGTAACCGTTGCTACGAATGCACTGAACGTACTTCCAGCCGCTACGGTGACCGTGGCTGGAGAAACGGTCACTGTAATTGGTCCTGGTGGCGGCTGCGTTTGTTTTTTGTTGCCACGGACGCCCTGGCAGCCCATGAGAAAAAGAAAGAGAGAAGATAGAAAACAGAAAAAGAGCAGGCCCCCACAATATCTCATTTATTCCTCGCAGCTGTCTCTAATCCCAGGGGTCCAGTTCATTCTCCGTCGTTCAGATTGACCGGTGATTGAGCGATCTAGTTTTTATGTTGATGTTTACTACGAAAGCCAAGTTGCCAGGCTAAGTACCTGCTCATCAGACACGCTAGAATAATTTTTTTTACACAATTTTTAAGTATTGACCCCCTACTATGTTGAACCTGAACCAACTGCGCGCCAAAAATCCCAACCCTGCATGCCGAATTTGCCGCCAAGTCAAAGAGCCTCCCCGAAAGGAGCTACCCCGAGGCATTTTCGAGGTAAAGATCAACCCCGGAAAACGGGCCTCAAGAAATGATGGCTGATAATTCCTCGAAATCCAACGGTTTGATATCTTTTCTTCGTAGCCAGCGTACAGCCACTGCAAAAATAAGAATTTCACCGCCTTCCCCTGGAAGATCTTGTTCTAGCACTGAACCTAATCATTGCTGCTAAGCTGGAACTCGCTACGTTTGACCACGACACTCTCGAATCATGGCCGCGCAACCCATCTCTCTTTCGTCCTATGTGAAGCTGCTGCGCGGCAACGCCAACTTCCGCCGCTTGTGGATCGCGCAGATCATCAGCGAGGTGGGCGACTGGTTTTACATGGTCGCTTTGTACGCCATGCTGCTGGAGTTCACCGGCCGAGCGGAGCTGCTGGGCCTTGCGTTTGTGCTGCAAGTGCTGCCCCAGGCGCTCACCAGTCCCGTGGCCGGGGTTATCAACGACCGCCTGCGGCGCCAGCGCGTGATGATCTTCTCTGACCTGGCGCGCGCCGTGATTGTTTCCTGCATGCTGCTGGTGCGCTCGCCGCAGATGATCTGGCTGGTGTATCCGCTGCTGGCGCTGGAGACGGCGATGTGGGGGTTGTTCGAACCGGCGCGCAATGCGGTGATTCCCAACATCGTCGCGGATGAAGAGATCATCATCGCCAACACGCTGAGCTCAACCACGTGGTCCTTCAATCTTTTTGTAGGATCGGCGCTGGGAGGCGCGGTGGCTGCGTTCCTGGGACGCGATGCGGTTTACACGCTGAATGGCATGTCATTCCTGGCCTCGGCATTTCTCATCTCGCGCATGCGCTTCGCCGAACCACATACGGAATCGCTGCCTCCGCTGCGCTGGCGCGACCTGGTGGATTATTCGCCCATCCTCGAAGGCGTGCGCTACGTGCGCAGGCAGGCGCCGCTTGCGGTGGCGGTGTTTGTGAAGGCCGGCCTGGGCGTTACCGGAGCGAGCTGGGTGATATTTCCCATTATGGGCCGATACGTTTTTCCGGTGAAAGGACACGGGATTGATCCGGAGCGCGGCGCACTGCTGGGCATGAGCCTGCTGATGGGCGCGCGCGGCCTGGGAGCCCTGATGGGACCGGTGCTCACCGCGCCCTGGGTACAGCAACACCCGTAGCGCCTGCGCGTTGGCATCATGGCTGGGTTTTTTCTCTACAGCGCCGGCTACATAGGGCTGAAATTCATTCAGAACCCTTCGCTCGCCTACGTTGTAGTGACGCTCTCGCACATGGGCGGGGCCATGGTGTGGGTATTTTCCAGCACGCTGCTGCAATTGATGACCGATGACAAATTTCGCGGCCGCGTCTTCGCCGCGGAGTTGAGCTTTTGCACCATCGTGCTCGCGATTACAGCATATTTGGCAGGCGTGCTCATCGACCGCGGAGTTGACGTGCGCACGATCGCGCTGGCCACGGGAGCTTTGACGGCCATGAGCGGAGTTGTGTGGGCGTGGCTGGGAGTACGAAACGGTCAACGCGTAGAGACGTAGCTTGCTACGCCTGTCTAATACAAAGCATCAGAGGCGCAGCTCAAACCATAGCTGCGCCTCTGATTTTTACTATTGCGGCATCTTCTCCAGCTCGCGGATATAGCCGATGACCGCTTCGCTCCAGCCATCGATGTGCATCCACTTGCCGTAGCCGATACCGTTCTTGAAGCTGGCTACATTAATTACGTAGCCAAGCCCCTTGGGGTTCGGCACGGTGTCATGCGCCTGCTCATCGGTAATTACGATTAGACGATCGTAGGTCTCGTTGAGTTCACTCAGCGAGCGGCCAAGATACGTTCCACTGTGCGACTGGCTGTGCTCGAGCGCATCACGCAGGGCAAAGCCCTGGCGCGCGGGCACCTCGACAAGCTTGTCAGAGAAGGTGTAGACCGCCACCTGCTCGGCGACCTCGCGCAGCAACACCGCCAGGCCATAGGCGGCGTCGGTGCGCTGCATCTCAGAGTTGCGCGACAGCGGATAGTTCATGCTGCCCGACACGTCGACCAGCAGCACCGTCTTCCCAGGCAGTTTCTCCTGCGAAGCCAGCGCCTTGAGCATTGCCTTCTCCAGCACCTGCTCCCACTGCGGCGCGTGACGCGCGACAGCGATGAAGCGGAAGGGAAGCACGCGATCGGTCTTCATCGCGCGCAGCGCCGCGCCTACCAGGTTCGGATCGACGTCGGCGTCCTTCATGTTGCGCAGGTTACGCAGCAGGGCCAAAGCACCCAGCTTGTGCTCCTGCAGCAATCGCTCCCAGGTAAGGTGCTTGTCGGCCCCGGCCGAGAGCGCGACCTCCCAGGTATCTGGAGATGACAGCGTTCCCTCGACAAGCTGCTTCCACACCTCGGCCTGCGCGTCATTCAACGGCCTGGCGTGGCAAAGAAACAGCACGTCGCGCAGCTTGATGGGCCCGGGACGGTTGTATTTGGCCAGCGCGTAGGCGTCGAACTTGCTGAACGCGCCGGCGAGCCCCTTTTTCACCTGCGCCGAAAGCGGGGCCTTGCCGTCTTTCCAGTAGATGGCAACGAACTCGGCGAGCTCATCAGCGCGCTGGATCACGCGCTGCAGGGTCTCAGCCACCAGCGCGCGGTGCGTGCCGTGGCGCGCCATCTCGCGAACCAGCAAAAGTGAAGCGTGACGCAGCTTCATCTTCTCGCGCGCTTCGACCGCCAGCGCAGCCACGCGCGTGGCCTCTACCTTGGGTACGAGTTCGCGGATGCGTCCCGCGATCTCGACGCCATCTTCGTAGAACTGGTCTTCCCACAGCATGCAGGCCAGCACCGAGCGGCGAAGCTGTTGCTCGGCACTGATGCGCTTTGCCGGAGCCCCTTCGTGGGTGCGGGGACCAAAAAGAGTTTTCAAATTCAAACGAGCCATGATTTCTGTCCTTACCTTTTTCGTGTTAAGTCTTGATGGCCGGGGAACAAGCGACAAAGGCACATTAGGCGCTTCTACCACTGAGCTACCACTGAGCTACGCGGCCACAAATCGCCGCGGCAGGAATCGAACCTGCGACCTCCCGCTCTTCAGGCGAAGTAACCATCGTCTACGCCACCGGCCGAAAAGTTGTCATTGCTGGAGACGTAGCAAGCTACGTCCCTCCCTCACGGGCTGCACTCCTTCCGCATCTTCAATCCAAAGAAGCGATGATCCAAAAAACCAGCCAGGGAACAATTGAAAACGGGGTTGGGGAGTCGAAGCCCGCTGCGGTTAAGCAGCTTCTACCGGAAAGAAGTATCCTTTCTCTTCACCACTGACGGAACTTATTGCTGGGGGAAAGAATGGCTACGGGCT